>CATIQX010000127.1 GCA_949531795.1 Cryomorphaceae bacterium
GAAAAAGCGAGCAGCTCTTAAATCCTGATATACATGGTATTGCACCACATAGAGTTTACCTGGTTTCACTACAGCATTACCTGTACATACTTTCTGTTGCACTTGTCCATACCTTACGGTAGATGGGCGTTACCCATTATGTTGCTCTATGGTGTCCGGACTTTCCTCTTCAATAAATTGAAGCGATAGCATCAGTAATTACCTCTGCAAAAGTAATTAATAGATTTTAGATAATAGACATTAGATACTAGAGGATTAAATTAATTACTTTTGCCAATATGAAATTTAAACTATTAAAAGAAGATGCGCATTCCAAAGCAAGGTTAGGAGAAATGGAGACTGCACATGGTAAAATAAAGACTCCAATCTTTATGCCAGTAGGTACAGCAGGAACAGTAAAGGGAATACATCAGAATGAACTTATAGAAGATACATTAGCACAAATTATTCTAGGCAATACATATCACCTTTACTTACGCCCAGGACTTGACATTATTGAAGGAGCAGGAGGTTTACATAAATTCATAGGGTGGGAAAAACCCTTACTTACTGATAGTGGAGGATACCAAGTTTATTCACTTTCAGATAGAAGAAAAATCACAGAAAAAGGAGTAAAATTTCAATCTCACATAGATGGAAGTTCTCATTTTTTTACTCCTGAATATGCAATAGATATACAAAGAACGATAGGTGCAGATATAATCATGGCTTTTGATGAGTGTACACCATTCCCGTGCGAATATGATTATGCAAAAAAATCAATGCATATGACTCATAGATGGCTAAAGAGGTGTTGCGATCGCTTTGACAGTACAGAAAGTAAATACGGGTACGAACAAACTTTCTTTCCAATTGTACAAGGGAGTGTCTATAAAGATTTACGACTTCATTCAGCTGAAAAGATTGCAAGTTTTGAAAGAGATGGAAATGCTATTGGTGGACTCTCAGTAGGAGAACCTCATGATATGATGTACGAAATGACAGACATTGTCTGTTCGGTACTTCCATGGGACAAACCAAGGTATTTAATGGGTGTAGGGACGCCAAGTAATTTGCTTGAAAACATTGCTCTTGGTGTAGATATGTTTGACTGTGTTATGCCAACGCGTAACGCACGAAATGGAATGCTTTTCACATCAGAAGGAACCATAAATATGAAGAATAGAAAGTGGGCTGATGACTACAGTGCTCTTGACCCAAACGGAACTTCATTTGTGGATAATACTTATACAAAAGCTTATGTGCGTCATCTGTTTGCAAGCAATGAGCTGCTAGCGAAACAAATTGCTACATTACATAATATCCGTTTTTATTTATGGTTGATGGAACAGGCACAAAAACAGATAGAAGAAGGGACATTTACTGCATGGAAAAATCAGATGGTTAAAAAATTAGATGTTAGATTATAAATGAATAAAATAGATTGGTATATCGTTAAAAAATTCTTAGGTACATTCTTTTTTACCTTAGCTTTGATATTACTGATTGTTATCGTTTTTGATATCTCAGAAAAGATAGATGATTTTCTGGAAAGTGAAGTGACAATAAAATCCATAATTACGGATTACTACCTAAACTTCATTCCATATTTCGGTAATTTATTTAGCCCACTCTTTATTTTTATATCAGTTATATTTTTCACTTCCAAGATGGCAAATAATACGGAGATAATTGCCATACTCAATAGTGGTATGAGCTTTAAAAGGCTGCTAAAACCTTTTATGATTTCAGCATTAGTGTTGGGGTCTTTATCTTTTATATTAGGTAATTTCATCATCCCCTCATCAAATAGTGAGCGTATTAATTTTGAAAATAAATACCTAAACAATAAACGTTATTCTCGTGCTAAGAACATTCATATGCAGATTCAAACTGGACAATATATTTATATGGAAAGTTTCAATTCCACAAGAAATATAGGTTATAAATTTACTTTAGAAAACTTTAGTAATGGAAGATTAGCTTCAAAATTAAAATCCGATTACATACAATACGACACAATTAGCAACAAATGGACAATTAATAAATATGAAGTTAGAGAATTTAGTGATAATGGAGAAACAATAACCAATGGTTCAAGTGTTGACACCTCACTTAACCTCAGCCCTAATGATTTCACAAAACGAAAGAGCTTAGTTGAAACTATGAATTTATTTGAACTAAACGACTATATATTGGATGAAGAACTTAAAGGAAGTGAACAGCTTGTTTATCACAAGATAGAAAAACACAAGAGAATTGCCTTTCCTTTTGCATCAATAATTCTCACCATTATTGCGGTAGCTATTGCCAGTAAAAAAACTAGAGGAGGAATTGGTATACACTTAGGGATAGGAATACTAATTGCCTTTACATATATTCTGTTTATGCAAGTGAGTACTACTTTTGCTACAAATAGTAATCTAGCTCCCGCACTAGCCGTTTGGATTCCAAACCTCTGTTATATGTTGTTGGCTGGAATATTACTTTACAAAGTACCTAAGTAATATTAAAACTTAGTCGTTATTGCAAAATACTGATTGACCTTTATTTTTTTATTACTCAGCTGTTTTAGTACAGTACCAATCTTGACTAGCCGTAGAGTATAATTCATCTATATAGACATCTACAGATTCACTGGTATTACAATAGTCTGTTGCTTGATAACCAGAAATAGACTCATAGCAAGAAGCGCAATATTGTTTCTTTTGACAAGAAGAAAATACAATTACACATAAACAGGTTGCTAAAAAAATTCTTATTTTTTTCATATTAAATATTTAATCTCGCCTACTCTATTTAAATGGTTTTCAGCATCCCCATAGAGTCTAAATATACAAAAAAATAAATAAATGACTAATCTTTAATTACTTAGGATATTTTAAAGTTTAAATAAAAATAGTTAATTATCCGAAAGAAGTTTAATTTTATTTATTGGAAATAAAAAAAAATCATTTGCTCGGCTTAAATTTATTGTATCAAATATAGAAAAATATTAATCTCTTTTTAGTTTACGATACTTAATACGTTTAGGAGAAATATCACCCAATCTTTTTTTACGATTTTCCTCATAATCAGAATAGCCACCCTCAAAATATACAACATTAGAATCACCCTCAAAAGCTAAGATATGAGTACATACCCTATCTAAAAACCATCTATCGTGAGAAATAATCACCGCACAACCAGCAAAATTATTTAATCCTTCTTCCAATGACCTTAAAGTATTTACATCTAAATCATTAGTTGGCTCATCAAGTAAGAGTACATTTGCTTCTTGCCTTAGGGTTAAAGCCAAATGTAAACGATTACGCTCTCCACCTGAAAGTACTCCTATTTTTTTATTTTGATCAGCACCATTAAAGTTAAACTTAGCAACATACGCCCTTGAGTTCATTAATTTTCCACCAACATTTACCTGCTCCAATCCACCAGTAATTTGTTCCCAGATTGTTTTTTCCATATCAATATCGGCATGTTGCTGGTCAACATAAGCAATTTTTACAGTTTCCCCAACTTTAAAGGTTCCTGAATCAGCAGTTTCTTGTTCCATTATCATACGAAATAAAGTTGTTTTACCAGCACCATTTGGTCCAACAATACCAACAATTCCTGCAGGAGGTAATTTGAATTCTAAGTTTTCATACAACAATTTATCACCGAAAGCTTTACTTACTTTTTCAGCATCAATAACATTTGTACCTAATCTTGGTCCTGGCGGGATATACAATTCAATTTTATCTTCTTTCTGTCTACCCTCATCCCCTAATAGTTTTTCATAATTATCTAAACGCGATTTAGACTTAGTACGTCTTCCTTTTGGGGACATACGTACCCATTCCAACTCACGCTCTAATGTTTTTCTTCTTTTGCTTTCTGTTTTTTCTTCTCTTGCTAATCGTTTTGTTTTTTGTTCCAACCATTCAGAATAATTACCTTCCCAGGGAATACCTTCACCTCTATCCAATTCTAAAATCCAACCCGCTACATTATCCAAAAAATATCTATCGTGGGTGATAGCAATTACCGTACCTTTATATTCAGAAAGATGTTGTTCTAACCATAATACTGATTCGGCATCCAAGTGATTAGTAGGCTCATCCAATAATAAGATTTCAGGCTCTTGTAATAACAAACGACAAAGAGCAACTCTTCTTCTTTCCCCACCCGAAAGTACTGAAACCTGAGCATCTGGCTCAGGACATCTTAAGGCATCCATTGCAATGTTAAGTTTCGTGTCAATATTCCAAGCATCAAGTGCTTCAATCTTATCTTGTAACACTCCTTGCTCTTTCATCAACTTTTCCATCTTGCCAGCATCCTCATAGTTTTCAGGCAAACCAAAAGCATCATTTATAGCATTGTAATCCGCCAAAGCATCAACTGCTTCCTGCATTCCTTCTTTTACGATCTCAATTACCGTTTTACTTTCATCTAACTTTGGTTCTTGTTCCAAATAACCAACATTATAGCCATCTGAGAAAGTTACATCTCCTTGAAAGGATTTTTCAACACCTGCAATAATCTTTAAAAGTGTGGATTTACCAGAACCATTTAAGCCTATTATACC
>CATIQX010000128.1 GCA_949531795.1 Cryomorphaceae bacterium
CGCTATGTGCGCAGCTCATAGGCATTGTATTTGCAGTAGCGGTTTCAGTCGGGGATCTACAATCCCTCATTGCCCACATCAATTGTAATCCTACTAGAAATAGTAGGATTTTTTTATGCTCAAAACTTTCCTATTACCAGTGAATTCAGTGATTATCTTAATTATACAGCATCTGCATTTTTATATACATTCCAAAGTACAGTTACTATAAGGTATTCAAAAAGGGGTCTCTTTTCTTAATAGGGGTTCATTTCAATCTATTCAAAAATCATAAACTAATTAGACTATGAAAACTCATAAATTAAATATATTATATGTTCTGAAAAAGAATAAAACTAGAATTAACGGTACTTTACCGTTACAATGCAGAGTCACCTATTTAGGTAAAAGAAAACAATTTGCCACAGGGCAATTTATAAATCCTAATTATTGGTATAGTAAGTATCAACTTGCGAAACCACCTAATGATGAAAACAATCACATCAATACTCAACTAAGCCTTATTAAATCAAAAATTAATAGGGCTTTTTTATTGCTTCAAGTTAAGGACGATGAGTTTAGTGCAGCTGATGTCTACAATCAATTTGTAGGTAAAAGAACTGCTTCTGAAAGAATATTATTGGATGCTTTTGACTATCACATCAATAGAATTTAGCAATTGGTACATATAGAGGTGAAGCAAGTATCTGTTGAGAAGTACAATCAATCTTTAGTTCATGTCAAGTCCTTCTTAAAATTTAAATTCAACAAAAGAGACTACTTACTTAAAGATTTAAAATTGAATTTTTTAATTGAATTAGAGACAACTTGTATTTTAGTGAACATAAAATAAATTTGTGAATGTACTTTTTATTAAATGTTCAATTGATTTACGTAATAATTTATTTTAATATTCAACTTTATTCAACTTTATTCAACTTTATTCAACGTTATTTAACACTTGAAAGAAAAAATAAATATGAAAAATTTACTTATTACAGTTTTAGGATTAAGCATAATGTTTGGATGCAGTGATTATGATTCCAGTGGAAGCACTCCTGGTCCTAGTGGAAACGTTTTTCCGCTTGTGGATGTGATTGATGTTTCTGGTCAGTGGGAATTTAACGAAAATAAAGTGTTAGGAAGAACAACACAAAGAAAAAAAACTGACAAAAGAGGAGTTCGTTTAGTGCAAAAGACGTATAACGACTCAATAGATGTTGGGGTTTTAGAAGAGGCAGTATTGCCTTTAAGTGGTGAGTTATCCGAAAATGAAACAATTACCGCTGTTATTGGTAATTACGGTTATTTACCAATCTTTAATGAGTTTTTAGTGTCCTACAAGATAGCATATGAAGCTGAAGCGTTTGGGGAAGAAGTTTTTGAAACCTATACAATTTCAGACTCGTTGGCATCTGTAGATTTTACATACTTTGATTTTGCTACTACAGCAAATTTATCCCAGCCTGGAACATATACAATCGAAATGAGTACACATTTGGAGACTGATATGGATTCTGAAAATAATACGTATTCTAGGACTGTACAATCATTAACATTTTCAGATGTATGTAATATTCATTCTTTAATTTTTGAGGAGAGTAATTCTACATTTAAGCTTTATACACTTGACGAGAATGGCACCTGTAATTATGTAATTTTTGGGAGCTATACATTAGATCAGGAAAATAGTATTATAACATTATTTGTAAATGAATCAGGAGGTTCAGTAACTACAATTGGTCAAATATATGACGTTGCAATAGATGATAATGGAGGGTTTACGGGGGTAATATCTGTAGAAGGCTTGTGTGTTCAGCTATTGGATGGTTTTGAAGAAGAGTCCTATGCTTCAAACCTTACATATATCCCAGATGATAATTTAGAATCTTATTTAATTGATGCTGGTTTTGATAATGAAATGGATGATTACGTAATAACCTCAAATATTAGTTCAGTTGCTACTGTCACAATTGAAGGAACAGATAACTGGACTCAGAATAGTACTTTTGACTTTTGGGATTTTGACACAAGATTTACGAATAGATTAAGCAACTTAGCAGGAATTGAAGAGCTTACAAATTTACAGAACCTTAATTTAATGGGGCAAAATTTAGATAGTATTAACATTACCCAAAACACTCAATTAAGAACCTTTTATGCAAACTTCAACACTTTTAATAAATTAGATACAAGTGGAAATCCTAATTTAGAAATTATTTCTATCGATAGTAATGAGGTAAATCCTGAGCTTGATTTTTCAAATAATAATAAACTTACTGCTCTTTCAATACCAATGTGTTACATTAATGGTTATATTGGAGAAGGAGGATATTTAGATATTTCTAATTTAACTCAGCTTACCTTTCTTGATTTATATGATAATAAGTTAACCTCTGTTGATATAAGTAATAATCCTAATTTAAAGGAAATACGCCTGAATTTTACTTATAATATTACTTCCATGGACTTTAGCAACAACACGTTATTAGAGACGGTTTTGTTTAATAATAGTAATTTGCAAGGGGTTTTAGATGTATCAATGTGTGAAAACTTAGTGGAGTTAAATGTGTCACAAAACCCTGATTTAAATTGTATAAAAGTGAATGCAACGCAATTAGATGCACTTGAGAATAATGACTCTAATTATAATTGGGAGTTTGATTCTGGCGTCACAATATCTTTGGACTGTAATTAACCTTTAATAGCTTTGTCTAAATTATGTATTTAGGAACTTTTTAATCCCTCATTGCTCACATCAATCACAATCCTGATAAATTTTTCATCAGGATTTTTTGTTTTAAAGAAAATGAGAGGCTCATTACGTATTGTATTTACAGTAGCGGTTTCTTTAAGGAATATGGCATTCCTCATTACCTATGTCAATTGAAACCTGTTGAATGTCGGCAGTATTTTTTGTTTTGAATCCCTCATTGCAATTTTTCAATCACTTTTGCGTTTTTAGGAAGTTAGTGTTGCGTTTGCATCGGTTTTCTTAATTCTAAATCACATATTGTGTGCGGTACTGTATTATTTCTAAAGCTGCTTTCCTTTGTGTAACGATATGAAGA
>CATIQX010000129.1 GCA_949531795.1 Cryomorphaceae bacterium
CTGCTTAATATAATACGGTACAATATTGCTGACTTTTTCCATACGACAAAGGTATGATTTTGCTATTTTTGAAGCATGCAAAATCAAGAGTTTTTCATGAGGAGGTGCTTGGAGTTAGCCTCAAAAGGTTTAGAAAATGTTTCTCCAAACCCAATGGTAGGTTCAGTTATTGTATATGAAAACACAATAATTGGAGAGGGGTATCATAAGCAATATGGCAAAGAACATGCTGAAGTAAATGCAATTGCAAGTGTAAAAGACAAAAGCTTACTTAAGGATTCTACGCTTTATGTAAACCTTGAACCTTGTGCACATTTTGGGAAAACACCACCCTGCTCTAACTTGATAATTGAAAATAAAATACCTAAAGTAGTTATTGGTTGTGTAGATACTTTTTCTGATGTTAATGGAAAAGGAATAATAAAAATGGAAAAAGCAGGTATTGAAGTAAATATTGGTGTTTTAGAAAAAGAAAGTCAAGAGTTAAATAAACGATTTTTTACTTTTCATGAGAAAAGAAGGCCATATATAATCCTAAAATGGGCTGAGAGTAAAGATGGTTTTATAGCTCCTAAAGACCAAACAACACCTTTTTGGATGACTTCTTACGATTCTAAGAAATTAGTACATCAGTTTAGAGCAGAAGAAGATGCTATTTTAGTAGGTAGGGTTACTGCAGAAAAAGACAATCCCTCTCTTACAGTTAGAGAGATTGAGGGTGAAAATCCTACACGAGTAGTAATTGATAAAGAAATGAAACTTTCTGAAAAGTTAAGCTTATTCAACAATGAAGCAAAAACAATTATCTTTAATACACAAAAAACAAAAACAATAAATTCAAATTATTACATAAAGATTGAGTATAAAGATTTAATTAATAATGTTTTATGTGAATTATATAAACAAAATATTCAATCCCTAATTATCGAAGGAGGAGCAAAAACTTTACAATCATTTATAGATAAAAATCTATGGGATGAAGCAAGAATATTTACAGCAAATAAAACGCTAGTTGAAGGAGTGAAATCTCCAAATATAGAAGGTGAAATTATTTATGAAACAGCAATAAACGAAGATAAATTAGAAATTATTAAAAATGATTAGCAAATCATATACTTTTCTCATTTTTAAAAAGAAACTCATTTCAAATAATTGGATTGTAATTTTACATAATATTTGTGCAATTTATATTTTTTCACTTTAATGTTTAATGACACCTACAAAGAGGTTGAAAACCATACGACAGGTATTTACAAAGAAAAAGGAAGTAAATTTATAGCCTACTCCTATCCTGTCTATTCCGAACAGGAAGTAAAAGAAAAATTAGAAAAAGTAAGAAAAATAGAATATGCTGCAAGACACTATTGTTACGCCTACATTCTTTACGCTGATAAATCAGTACAGAGAGCAAATGATGATGGAGAACCCTCTTATACTGCAGGTAAACCAATACTTGGACAGATACTATCAAATGACTTAACTAATGTACTAATAGTAGTTGTTCGTTATTTCGGCGGAATTAAACTAGGCGCTTCTGGATTGATTAGATCATACAAAACAGCAGCAGCAGTGGCTATACTAGAAGCCAATATCATCATAGAAACAATTAAAGAGCAATATAATGTAAGCTTTAATTACCCTCAAATGAATGATGTAATGCGACTAGTGAAAGAATACGAGCTTGAAATAGTTAATACTGACTTTCAAATAAAATGTAAACTTATATTTGCTGTCAAAAAAAGTAAAGCTGAGTTAATCGTTGAAGCTTTTAAAAAGAACCATCAATTAAAAATAGAATATATTAAAACTGTATAATGAAATTACTAGAAAAACTTTGCAATATCCATGCTCCTGCAGGAGAGGAATTCACTTTAACTGAATTTTTACTGAATTATGTAGCTAAAAACCAAGGACAATGGAAAATTAAACCAACCTTACATTATGGAAAAAGGTTTCAGGACAATATTATCATGGTATTTGGAAAGCCAAGAACAGCAATTTTTGCACATTTAGATTCAATCGGATTTACAGTAAAGTACAACAATGAAATTGTAAAGATTGGAGGACCTG
Organism: Cryomorphaceae bacterium; assembly: GCA_949531795.1. Taxonomy (GTDB): domain Bacteria; phylum Bacteroidota; class Bacteroidia; order Flavobacteriales; family BACL11; genus UWMA-0277. Next base: position 2,071 of record CATIQX010000129.1, read on the forward strand.
TTAATGATGAAGGAATCTTATTAGTTGGTGAAGATAGCAAAGGAAAAATAGAAGGTAAAATTATTAAAAATAAAGATGGAATGTTTATTGATTTCAAACGAACAATTGAAAGAGGAACATCTCTTACTTTTAAAGTTGATTTTAGGGAAACTGATGATTTCATACAAAGTTGTTACATGGACAACCGACTAGGAGTTTGGAATTGCCTAGAATTAGCTAAAAATCTAGAACATGGGATCATTGTATTTTCTTCATGGGAAGAGCACGGAGGTGGTTCTGCAGGCTATTTAGGAAAATTTATTCAAGAAAAATATGGTGTTCTGCAAGCACTTATTTCTGATATTACATGGGTAACTCATGGCGTAAAACACGGAGAAGGTTGTGCTATTTCACTAAGAGATATTGGAATTCCAAGAAAATCATTCGTAAATAAAGTAATTGCCATTGCTAAAAAATATGAAATTAATTTTCAGTTAGAAGTTGAAGATGCTGGCGGAAGTGATGGAAATGAATTACAAAAAAGTAATTATCCTTGGGATTGGTGTTTTGTTGGTGCTCCTGAAGATCATGTTCACTCTCCAAATGAGAAAGTTCATAAAGCAGACATACAATCCATGGTAGATCTATATACTGTTTTATTAAAGGAACTTTAAGAATCCCAACAGAAAAAAAAATGAAAAATTTCTTAAAATCTTACCCAAAGACAATTAATTAATAAAATGCAATATCTCTTACAGAAGCATCAACTACAATAGTGTCACAAAATAAATCAGTTGCTTGATTAAACTTATAAATAGTGTTAGGATTATTGACAGCATCATTTATATAAAACATTTTAGAATAGTTATTAGTGCTATCATTAACAGCATATAATTCAGTTTTAACTAATAAAATATCTGATTCAATGGAAATAATATTATTGATAGAAGTTCCATCATTATACATATTATAAACCCCATCATTAGCAGTAAAGAAAAGGACTGAACCATTACTATTAGAAGTTAAATTTTTTGCATTGTAGACACCTAAAGAGACATTCCAAACTAATTCCATATCCCATGGCGATACCTTACTTAATGATGAAAAAGTATTATTTGATAAATTATTTACATCATAAATACCCTTACAAAGTATCTTTAATTCATTAATAAAAACAGCTGAATTTGGGTTATCACCTACCTCAATACTACCCATCATATTAGCAAAAGGAACCAACTCGTCTCTAAAATCAATAGCAACAATAGTTGAATCCTTTAATGAATCAGCAACTTCCCCTCCATTCATGATTAACGAGCGATACCATTTTGAAATAATAAAAACTGGCTCTGCACCAAAACCTACTTCAACATCAGATATTATTTCCATTCTATCTATGTCAACAACCTTAACATTAGAATTATCTTTATCAACCGCAAAAATTCGTTCCATAGGAACAAAATCAAAGTCAACAAGATTCATAAATCCAGCTACCTCACCTTTGTTTTCAAAAGTTTCAACTTTAGCAGAAAAAAGACTTTTTTCAGTAGCGATATAAGCTTTTGTGCCTTCAAATTTTATCTTATTTACATTATTTAAAGCAATACCATTTACCTTTTGAAAAATATTATCACTAAGTACTCCATCTTTATAAAAACTAACTCCATTCTCTGTAGCAATATACATTCCAGCACCATAATTTTCATTAAATGATGGTACAGCATCTTCCTCCTCCTTACAAGAAGAACAAAAAATCAAAGCAATAAGTAAAAAGTTAATTAATTTCATGTGATAAATTTTTAGCAAATATAAAAAAAGGGAGGCAATTGCCTCCCTCATTAAATTTAAATCTTATTTATTCAATTAGTTAAAGCAATATCCTCCTGGAATAATACCCACTTGTACTGAGTCAATAATAGAACCGTTACTAGCATACTTATAAGCCCAGCCACTCTGCACATAATCAACAGCATCAGTTCCATAAATATAACCATCATTACAACCTAAACCATAGAAACTCCTGTTGATCAAAGCAGTTGTTGATAATTCTGTATCTGTTACATCAAAAGCATAAACCGCCTTAGACCAAGAACCATCAGAATAATACAATTTAGTACCAGCATCATTAATAACTAAATCTTCTGGATGATTTCCGACCGCAAATGCATAAGTTGCTTCAATATTATTATCTACAATTTTAACTAAATTACCAGCAGTTTCAGAAACTACATTCCAATTTGCATCATATTCAGTATATCCACCCGTTAATACCCAAACAGCACCATTAACATCAACTACAACTGAGTTTGGCTTGTCACCAACTGTTAAAGTAGTTTCTACGACATCATTATCAGTATTAATAACCGTAACTGTATTGTCAAGACCCCAACCGCCTACATTACAAACATAAGCTATACCACCGCTAACAGCAATTCCTTCAGGACCTGCCCCACAAGAAATAGTAGAGGTAACAGTGTTAGTAGCTAAATCAATAACCTGCACTCCATTAATACCCCAATCTGTTACATAAGCTTTTGAATCAGAAACCTGAGCTATATATCTAGGTTGACTAACATTAATTTTTGCAA
>CATIQX010000130.1 GCA_949531795.1 Cryomorphaceae bacterium
AGTAATGTGTTTTTCATGATTTAAAAGATTTAATTTTAAAGAATCAAATTTAGTTAAAATAGATTGAAAATTGTCATTACGTAGGACAATAAAATCAATAACTTTCGTTTACATTTGCAGACTATTATAATCACATGAAAAATACAATCTCAATCATTTTCTTTTTATTACTTACAATAAGTAATTTTGCACAAAACAAGTACACCATTAGTGGATTCGTTCAAGATGAATCCTCAGGAGAAAACTTAATAGGTGTCTCTATTTATGATAAAGAAACTTACAAAGGAACTGCTAGTAATCAATATGGATTTTATTCTTTAACTATTGAGGAGGGAGATTATGTTATCATTTACTCGTTTATAGGTTACAAATCCATTACTAAGAACATTAAATTAAATAAAGATCTGAGATTAAATTTAGCATTATCAAATAACGCTGTAATGACAGAAGAAGTAATTGTAACTGGCGAAAGATTAGATAAAAATGTAAGTAGCTCTAACATGAGTCAAGCTAAAATAGAGGTGGATAATATAAAACAACTTCCAGTAATCCTTGGAGAGGTTGATATTTTAAAATCAGCACAACTTCTGCCCGGAATTCAATCAGGAGGGGAAGGAAACTCTGGGCTTTATGTAAGAGGTGGAGGTCCTGATCAGAACTTAATATTACTTGATGAAGCAGTAGTTTACAATGCTGCTCATCTTTTTGGATTCTTTTCTGTCTTTAATGCAGATGCAATTAAAGATATAAATATAATTAAAGGCGGTATGCCTGCAGAGTATGGAGGTAGACTTTCTTCTGTTCTAGACATCACCATGAAAGATGGAAATAATAAGAAATATGAGGCGGCTGGAGGAATTGGCTTGTTATCATCAAGATTAACAATTGAAGGACCAGTTCAAAAGAACAAGAGTTCATTTATTGTTTCTGGTAGAAGAACTTATATTGATGTATTATCAAAACCATTTTTAAATAGTGAAAGTGCTTTTAGTGGATCAGGTTATTATTTTTATGATTTAACTACGAAAGCAAATTACAAAATATCAGACAACGACCGATTATATCTAAGCGGTTATTTTGGAAGAGATGTTTTTAGCTTTAGTAATTCTGACAATGGTATTGGAATTGAAATTCCCTGGGGAAACGCTACTAGCTCATTAAGATGGAATCATTTATTTACTGATAAATTATTCATGAATACATCTCTTATTTTTTCAGATTACAGATTTGAATTTAATATAGCTCAAGAAGATTTTGAATTAAAGATATTCTCGGGAATTAATGATTGGAATACTAAAGTTGATTTTCTTTATCAGCCAAATCAAAGACATACAATTAAATTTGGAACTAATTACACGTATCATGAATTTACTCCTGGAAATGCTTCTGGGAAAGCTGGAGAAGTAGTTTTTGAAGCTGATGAAATATTTAAACAATACTCTAATGAAGGAGCTTTATATTTGTCTGATGATTTTGAAGTTACTGATGCTTTAAAAGTACATGCAGGTTTACGCTATTCTTCTTTTCAGCATAGTGGCTATATAAGTTTCCGAGATTATATTAAAAATGAATTTCAATCTAATGATGATAATTACAGACATATTGAGCCAAGAATTTCATTTAGGTACAGATTATCTACTTCAAGTTCCATAAAAGGTGCCTATACACAAAATTATCAATATATTCACTTAGCTTCAACTTCTAGCGTTAGTTTACCAACTGATCTTTGGGTACCTAGTTCATCAGAGATTAAACCTAAATTTGCAGACCAATATGCAATAGGTTATTTTAAAAATCTTAATGACAATATGTACGAAACTTCTATCGAAGCCTACTACAAAGAAATGACAAATCTACTAGAATATAAAGAAGGTATTTTACCAGAAGACAATACTAATTCAAGTAGTGATGGTTCTTTTGCTTTTGGTGATGGTGACTCATATGGAATAGAAGTGCTTCTAAAAAAGAATAAAGGAAAAACAACAGGGTGGATTGGCTACACACTATCAAAAACAACTAGATACTTTGATGAAGTAAATTCAGGAAATTCATTTCCAGCTAAATACGATAGAAGACATGATTTATCTATTACAGCTACTCACAAATTATCTAAAAAATGGACACTAAGCAGTGTTTTTGTTTATGCGACAGGTAATGCAATTACTCTTCCATCAGAAAGGTATGTAATTGGTGAGAGCATTTATACCGAATACACTTCAAGAAATGGTTTTAGAATGGATCCCTATCATAGACTTGATATTGGAGCTACGTATAAGCCTAAGAAAAATAAAAAATTTCAATCTTCATGGAACTTTTCAATATACAATGTGTACAGTAGAAAGAACCCCTATTTCATTTATCTAGCAGTAGAATCACCTGAAGGAGAAAACGGAAACATACAGGAAGGAAATTTAACCCCAAAAGCGTATCAAGTGTCAATATTCCCCATTTTACCTTCTGTTACCTGGAACTTTAATTTTTAACTATGAAAAAATATATATACATTTTAAGTCTTTTATTAATCTCCTGCCAAGAAGAAATAACACTAGACCTAACACAATCAGAAGAAAAAATTGTAGTAGAAGGTTCTATTGAAAATGGATTTCCTCCTTATGTAATTTTAACGAAGAGTCAGGGCTATTTTGAAGGAATTGATAGTGAAACCTACAATAATTTATTTGTAAATGATGTAGATTCTATTAAAATTTGGTATTTCAATGGAGAAGAGAAGGTATCGATAACACTTGAGCAAATTATAGGTTTAGATTCACTACCTCCCATTTATACTGATTTGAGTTATTTTGAAAATCCTGAAAACTATGAATTTAGTAAAGAAGGGAGAACCTATTTTTTAGAAATAAATTGGAATAATCAAATTATTTCAAGCTCTACAACAATTCCAGAGGTTACTCCTCTAGATTGTCTATGGGTTGAAAAAAGTGAAAATGCTGATGATAAATTTAAATATGACATAAGAGCCTTATACTCAGATCCTGGAGATCAAAATAATAATATATTAGTTAAATCTAAAAGAATACAGCATTATGAAAAAAAAGATAGTTTAGAATGTCAAGTTAACAATATACCAGACTTTTCGCTAAAATTAATAGATGCTGGAGCCGATGTATTAATTAATGGCCAAACATTTGAAACCTATTTTCCTAGACCAAGAGACAGTGGCTTTCCAACAGGAAAGTACAATGGATATCATATGAAAAAATGTAAAGGTGATTCTATAGAATTTTTGCAAGATGTGGTCTTAATTAAATATTGTCAGATTGATGAGCCTTCGTTAAAATTTTGGAGAGGGCTAATAAGACAAGTTGGGACAAATGGAAATCCATTTGCTGAACCAATGAATCTTGTTAGTAATATAAACAATGGCTTTGGAGTCTTTACAGGTTATGGTTCGGCATACTACAAAGTAAACATTATAGAAAACACAGTAATCAAAGATCAATATACCACTAGTGAAGGGCTGAACATATTAGATATATTTTAAATTAAAAATAAAAATGGAAAAAGAAATAGAAAAAGTAGAAACATTAATAATCGGTTCAGGTCCAGCTGGATACTCTGCAGCAATTTATGCAGCTCGTGCTGATATGAAACCAGTTGTTATTCAAGGATTGCAACCTGGAGGCCAATTAACTACCACCACTGATGTTGATAATTACCCAGGTTATAAAGACGGGATTACAGGTCCAGAAATGATGGAGGATTTCAAAGCTCAAGCAGAACGTTTTGGTACTGATACAAGATGGGGAATGGTGACAAAAGTTGACCTATCCGAGCGTCCATTTAAAGTTGAAGTAGATGAAAAAGATACAATTCTTGCTGAAACTGTAATTATTGCAACAGGTGCATCAGCAAAATGGTTAGGAATTGAAGATGAAAAAAGATTAAATGGCTATGGTGTTTCGGCTTGTGCCACTTGCGATGGATTCTTTTACAAAGGAAAAGAAGTTGTTGTAGTTGGAGCTGGTGATACTGCTGCTGAAGAAGCTACCTATCTTGCTAAAATGTGTACAAAAGTAACTATACTTGTACGTAGAGATGAAATGCGTGCTTCAAAAGCAATGCAACATAGGGTATTTAATACTCCTAATTTGGAAGTGCTTTTTAACCATGAGACAAAAAGTATTAATGGAGAACCAGGAGCTGTGGGAGTAGAAAGTGTAACTGCTATTAATAATAAAACAAATGAAGAGACAATTATTCCTGCTTCAGGATTTTTTGTTGCTATTGGACACAAACCAAATAGTGATTTATTCAAAGGACAATTAGAAATGGATGATGCTGGTTACTTAATTGTTGAGCCAGGCACTTCTAAAACTGAAATTCCTGGAGTATTTGCTGCAGGTGATATTGCAGATCACGTTTACCGTCAAGCTGTTACGTCTGCAGGAACTGGTTGTATGGCAGCCTTAGATGCAGAACGATTTTTAGCAGATAAAAAATAAATAGCTTAATACTTGAAGATAAAGGCCTCTACTACGTAGGGGCTTTTTTTATTAATTATTTTGTACTTTTGGTTTCAATGGATGCTATTGATGTATTAAAAAAATATTGGGGACATACTCAATTTCGCTTAAAACAACAGGAGATTATAAGCCAAGTAATTGACAAGAAAGATACTCTTGCTTTATTACCTACAGGAGGAGGAAAGTCAATTTGCTTCCAAGTACCTGCACTAATGCAAGAAGGAATCTGTCTTGTTATCTCTCCTCTTATTGCACTTATGGACGACCAAGTTCGTTTTTTAAAATCTAAAGGAATAAAATCAATTGCAATAACTTCAGGAATGCATTATAATGAAATTGATACAGCTCTAACAAATTGTATTTATGGAGGAGTAAAGTTCTTATATCTATCCCCTGAAAGATTACAAAATGAATTAGTTCAAACAAGAATTAAAGAAATGAATATTAACCTTATTACAGTTGATGAGGCACATTGCATTTCGGAATGGGGACATAACTTCCGTCCAGCTTACAGACATATTTCTGAGATACGAGAAATAATCCCAAACGCACCTGTTTTAGCACTTTCTGCTACCGCAACCACTAGCGTAATTGATGATATTCAAAATAATCTTGATTTTAAAGCACATAACCTTATTCAATCATCATTTGTTAGAGAAAACCTATCTTATGTTGTTGATAATACTGAAGATAAAAAATCACGATTATTAAAATTAGTTGATAAAATAAAAAGTTCTGTCATTGTTTATGTTGGAAGCAGAAAAGCAGCAAAAGAGATTGCAAATTTTTTATTAAATAATAATTATTCTGCCAATTATTATCATGGTGGATTAGCTTCAAAAGTACGAACTGAAATACAGGAAAGCTGGACTAAAAACCAAACTAGAATTATTGTAACTACAAATGCTTTTGGAATGGGTATTGATAAAGCTGATGTTAAATTAGTAGTACACTTAGAACTACCTTCGACAATAGAAGCTTATTTTCAAGAAGCAGGCCGAGCCGGAAGAGATGGGAAACAATCCTACGCATTTCTGCTTGCTAACAAATCTGATGTAAAAAAACAACAAGATTTATTAACCTTAAGGTATCCAACAATTACTGAAATAAAAACTGTTTATCAGAATTTAGCTAATTACTTGCAGATAGCAGAAAATGATTTACCTGAACAGGCAATTTCTTTTGATATGCTAAGTTTTACTGAGCGCTATAAAACGAGTAATCTTAAGATATACAACATACTTAAATACCTTGAAAAAGAAGAGCATATAAAACTTTCAGAAGCAATTTACAGCCCATCTAAGTTGATGATTAAAGTAAGTAATGCTGAATTATATAAATTCCAAATTGCTAATAAATATTATGATAATTTCTTAAAAATCCTACTACGCTCCTATTCTAATTTGTTTAACAATTATGTGATAATTAACGAACAAGAAATAGCAAGCAGATTAAAAGTTAGCACTAAAGAAGTTGTTCGTTTAATTAATAAATTAATGCAACTAGAAATCGTTAAATATACTCACGAAAATAATAATTCGCTGATAACTTATCTGAAAGCTAGAAAGGATACTGATAAACTTTATTTGGCAGAGAAAAAATGGGAAGAAAGAAAGAAGTACGAGCAAGAAAAACTTGATAAAATTACAAACTATATAATCAACAAAAGTTCTTGTAGAAGTAAATTACTTTTGGATTATTTTGGAGAACAAGAAAGCAATAAATGTGGTAAATGTGATTTCTGCATTAATGAAAAAAGAAATAATATAAAAGAGTCTGAATATAAAGAAATGACAGACAAACTAGAAAATATTTTAAAAGATAAAGAACTTACCATTGAAGATATCTGTTTATTAATGCCAAATTATAATGACCAGAAAATTATTTCAATAATTCAATACTTATTTGATAATGATAGAGTTGGGAAATTTGGAAACAAATATCAATGGAAAAGCAATAAGTAAATGGGAAAATGTAGTTTTGTAATATGAAGATAGTATTTTTTGGAACACCTTATTTTGCAGCCACTAACCTTAAAGAATTAATTAATGCTGGATATGATATTGTTGGAATTGTATGTCCACCTGACAGTAAAAAAGGAAGAGGAAAACAGTTAAAAGCCTGTGCAGTTAAGGAAGTTGGTACAGCACATAATATTCCAGTATTACAACCCTTAAAGCTGAGAGATATTGATTTTATTCATCATTTAAAGTCCCTAAATGCTGATATATTTGTTGTTGTTGCTTTTAGAATGTTACCTAAAACCGTTTGGGGTTTACCAAGAAATGGAACTATAAATTTACATACCTCACTGCTACCAAATTATAGAGGGGCCGCTCCTATTAATTGGGTGTTAATTAATGGAGAAAAAGAAACTGGAATTACTACTTTTTTTATTGATCAGAAAATTGATTCAGGAGTAATTATTCTACAAGAAAAAATTAAATTAACAGATTCAACTACAGCTGCTGAATTACATAATAACTTAATGAATAAAGGAAGTAAATTACTAATTAACACCTTAAAATCAATTAAAGATAATTCTGTAAGTCAACAAAAACAAGAACATAATTCAGAAATGTCAGAAGCTCCAAAACTGACAAAAGATCTTCTAAAAATTGATTGGAGTAAATCTGCTAATGAAATACATAATTTAGTTAGAGGGCTCTCGCCATTTTTAGATAATAATACAAAGTTAAAAGATATTGCTATCTGCCCTTCTGCTTGGTTTACACTAAAAGATGATAAAGGAATACATAAAAGAATAAAATTACATTTATCAGAAGTAGTTAGTAACAATTCCAACAAGACACTTAGTATAAAAACAGATAATAAAACCTACTTACACATCATTACAAACAAGAATACAATTGCTATTCTTAATTTACAAGCAGAAGGGAAAAACCCAATGACCATTCAAGAGTTTCTTCAAGGTAATAAAATCAATGAAAAATTCATTATTTCATGAGCCATCTAGATTATGATTTAGTTCAATATTTAAAGGAATTTGTAGTAGATGAAAGGCGTAACCTTTTTGAGGAAAAAATTCAACAAAGAACCAAGCACATTACAATTGTACTTGAAAATATTTTTCAAGGAAGAAATATCTCTGCCTCTATCCGTTCAGCTGATTGTTTTGGTGTGCAAGATGTACATGTAATTGAAAATGATAACATCTTTAATGATGATTCAGAAGTGTCAATGGGTGCTGATAAATGGGTAAGCACTACTAGATATAACAAGCAAAAACACAATACAGCTAAAGCCATTAAAAAACTAAAAGCTGATGGTTATCAAGTAATTGCCGCTACACCACATAATGCTAATTGTGATTTGTACGATATTGAAATTGGTGAACAAAAAATTGCTTTAATTTTTGGAGCTGAAGTTAATGGTTGCAGCGAAGAAACCTTAAAACTTGCTGACAAAAGAATGAAAATCCCTATGTATGGGTTTACAGAAAGTTTTAACATATCTGTTTCTGTTTCTCTTTGCTTACAACACCTTACTTATAAATTAAGAAACTCAGCTGTTAACTGGAGAATGACTAAAGAAGAGCAAGACAAAACCCTATTGCAATGGCTAAGAAATAGTATTAAATCATCCTCCCAAATTGAGGAAAAATACTTAAAATTACGGTCTAAAAAATAATTTATTTATCATGTGGATAAAAAAGTAATCAAGGAGCTAACCTTTTTTTATTCCATTTATTTCCATCAATTTCATAAACTAATCTATCGTGTAAACGTGAAGGTCTCCCTTGCCAGAATTCAACTTTAACAGGAACTATACAGTAACCTCCCCAATGTAAAGGTCGTGTAAGAGACTTATCTTTAAATTTAGTTTCTAAAGAATCTAATGTGTCCATAAAATTATAATCTAAACCAATAACTTCACTTTGGTCACTCAGCCAAGCTCCCATCTGGCTATCTCTGGGTCTACTTTCAAAATATGTATCAGAATCATTTACCGAAATTTTTTCTGCCGTTCCAGTAATTCTAACTTGACGCTCTAATTCTGGCCAATAAAAATTAAGTGCTACATTTGGATTAGATGCGATATCCTTGGCCTTACTACTCTGATAATTTGTAAAAAAAGTAAAGCCATTTTCGTTTATCTCTTTTAATAAAACAACTCTTGATGAAGGATAATCATTTAAAGAAACAGTAGATAAGACACAAGCATTAGCTTCCTTTTTATTTATCTTTAAAGCATCAGAAAACCAATTCAGAAAGAGTTGAATAGGACTATCAGATAAATTTTTAAAATCAATAGTTGATTTTTCATAATTCAAGCGTAAGTTTTTTATATCCATAATTGACATTGAGCTACATTTTATATATTTACAAAAGTAAAAAAAAAAAAATCTTTTTATGTTGAAAGCAAAAAAAGGCAGAATATTAATTTCGGAACCATCTTTTAACGATTCTATTTTCTTTAAAAGTGTGGTATTACTTACTCATCATAATGATGATGAAAGTATAGGCCTAATACTTAATCAGCCAACAAAAATTAACCTTAATGAAATATTAAACAATATTCCATTAAGCGATTTCCCCGTTTATATTGGTGGACCAGTAGAAAAACAATCCTTGCAATTTATTCATACTTTAGGTAGCCTTATACCTGAATCTAAACAAATAACTGAAAATATTTATTTTGGTGGCGATTTTAATACAATACTAGAATTAATGCAAGATAAAAAGATTACTAAAAATGAGATTCGATTTTTTGTAGGTTACTCTGGCTGGAGTGAAGAACAGTTAAACACTGAGATTAGAGAAGAAAGTTGGTTAGTAGAGAATTTAAAAGATGATTTGTGCATGCAGTATTCTACCCCAAAACTTTGGAATAAAATTATAAGAAATCAGAAATCAGAGTATGCAATATGGGTTAATATCCCTAAAGATCCAAACTTAAACTAATTAGTTTATTCTGTAATTTATTAGCATAATTAAAAATAGCTAAGCTAGTCTCCTCTACATTTTTTACTGGTGTTATTCCATTTATAGCATTTGTAATAAAAACTTCATCTGACTGCTTAATATCCGCAAGACTTAACGATTTTTCAATTACATTTTCATTATTTATCACCCAATACCTCATGGTACCATCAATACAACCATCACTTAGCGGAGGAGTATAAATCACATTATCTTTAACAATAAATAGGGATGAGTTAGTCGCTTCAATATAACTCCCTTTAGTGTTCATCAATAAAGCATTTTCAAAGCCCAATTCCTTAGCATGAATTGCACCTAATACTGAAACTGAAGCACTAACAGATTTTATATTAGATAGTCTTGTCATAGTTTTCAACTCATCAGAAAAGACACATAATGATAATGGAATATTTTGTTTAAATTCTAAACCAGAATAAGTAATAATAATAGTTTCACATCCTTTTGATGTAGGCTGATATTTACCCCCTTCTTTTCTAGATACATGAATCTTAACACTTCCATTAATTAAATTATTTCGATTAATTAATTTATTAATAATAGAAAGTAAACTACTATATGTATCATGATTTTTTAATTTTAAAACTACACATGCTAAAGAAAAACGAGCATAATGAGCTGGAAAATTAAAAGGCTTTGTATTTATTATTTTAATAGTTTCAAAAAAACCATCGCCATAATTAAAAGCTCTACTTGAATTTTTAATTACTAAATCTTGTTCATTTATAAATTCTGAATTTCTAAAAACTACTCTCATTTTACTTATTATTTGTAATTTGCGAACCTACTGAAAATTAATTTATGAATAAAATTTTACTTCTTGCTTTTACATTTCTTATTCAAAGCGCTTATGCTCAAATACAAATAAGTGGAAGTATAGTTGATGGACAAACAAAAGAAACTTTAATTGGTGCTAATGTAATTGTAAAAGGAACTAATAATGGTACCTCAACTGATTTTAACGGAAATTATATTATTTCAATTTCAGGAAAACTACCTATTACGTTAGAAATCTCTTATTTAGGATACAAACTTATAGAATCAGAAGTAACAAATAAAAATTCAAAACCTATCTATTTATTTCCTGATAGTAAAAGCTTAAAAGAAGTAAGAGTAGTTGACTCTAGAATTACCCAAAAACAGAAAGAGGCTGCCTTAACTGTTGAAGCACTTGATATGATTTCAATTAAAGAAACTCCATCAGCTAATTTTTATGATGCCTTAGGTGCACTTAAAGGAGTTGATATTACAGCAGCTAGTCTCGGATTTAAAGTAATTAATACTAGAGGGTTTAATAGCACTTCTCCTGTACGTTCGCTTCAAATTATTGATGGAGTCGATAATCAGTCTCCAGGTCTTAATTTTTCTTTAGGGAACTTTTTAGGCTCATCAGAACTTGATATAATGAAAGTTGAAATTATCCAAGGAGCTAGTTCGGCTTACTATGGCCCTAATGCTTTTAATGGAGTAATAAGTATGACTACTCGTAATCCTTTCATGCAACAAGGACTTTCAATACAATATAAATTTGGTGAACGTCAGTTATTTGAAAACTCTATTCGATATGCTGAAAAATTTCAAAATAAAGCTGGAGAAGATATTTTCGCATTTAAAATCAACCTTTCTTATATGAAAGCACAGGACTGGGAGGCAAATAATATGGCTGCAGTTGATGGAACAACTAACATTAATAATCCTGGAGGATATGACGCAGTAAATCGCTATGGAGATGAAGAAACTGGAGGGAGATTAAATGATACGAGGAATAATTTTAATGAATACATAAAAAATCCAGGTCTTGGTAAATTTCATAGAACAGGGTATTTGGAAAGTGATATCGTTGATTATAATACTAGAAATTTAAAAGCTCAATCTTCTATACACTACATGTTAAATACTAAAACTGAACTTATTTATGGAACAAATTATAGCACAGGTACAACTGTTTATCAAGGAGATAATCGCTTTAGTTTAAAAAATATTCAGTTTTGGCAGAATAAATTAGAAATTAGGCAAAAAGATAAATTCTTTATAAGAGCCTATAAAACATCGGAAGATGCTGGAGATTCCTATGATGCTGTTTTTACGGCTATAAAATTACAAGAACACAATGGAATTGGAAATAATGAATGGTATTCACAAAACTTAGAATCCTACAAAAACAATTGGAATTTAACTTGGGATGATCTTGATTTAGAATATTTAACTCAATTTGACTCTATTGACGTTAATACAGGTGATATCTATGTTAGTTATATTGTAAACGGCGATGCATTAACCCAAGATGGCTTTTCTAATTTAACTGATTCTATCATTTATGCTAATACTGACATCATTATTGCAGCTCATGATGCAACAAGAGCTCAAACCGATTTAGCTCTGAATAGATTAGTACCAGGAACAGAAGCTTTTAATGACAAATTAGCGGAAATCACATCAAAAATTCCATTGGAAGGAGGTACTGGTTTTTATGACAAATCTGCTTTAAGTCATATTCATACGGAATACAAATTTAATCCTGATTTTGCAATCATAAAAGTAGGTGCTAATTTTAGGCAATTTAATCCAGATACAAAAGGAAGTTTATTTATGGATTCCGCAAGTATAATCATAAACAAAGAGGCTGGAATATATTCAGGAATTGAGGCTGATTTGTTAGGTAATCTATTAAAATTAAGTGCTACTATAAGGGCAGATAAAAATGAAAATTTTGATTTAAACTTCTCTCCGGCTACTTCGTTAGTCTATAAACCAACTGAAAAAGATATTATTCGCTTATCTATTTCTTCAGCTATTCGCAATCCAACTTTAGCTGATCAGTATTTATTCTATAATGTAGGAAGAGCGATCTTAATTGGAAATCTAAATGGACACGGAACTGATTATGGAGAAAATTTAGTTACAATTGAATCCTTAATCAATTATTTGTCACCTGCTTCACCATCTAAAGATAGTTTAAAGTTCTTTAGTGTTAAGCCTATACAACCTGAAAAAGCAAAATCTACTGAAATTGGATACCGAACTACATTATTTAATAAGTTTTATATTGACGCTAATTATTATTACACAAGATATACTGATTTTATAGGATATAAAATTGGAGCTAAATTTATTGGTGGAGATACAATTAATTTAGCACAAGATACCGGCTATTTCATGAATTCAAATTCGATACAAGCTTATCGAATGGCTGCAAATTCTGAAAACACTGTAACTACTCAAGGTGCATCAATAGGAATAAATTACTACTTACACCCCAAGTATTCATTAAGCGGTAATTATTCTTGGAATAAACTTAATGAAGAAGGAACAGAAGACCCAATTATTCCTGCTTACAACACTCCTGAACATAAATATAATTTAGGATTAAGTGGTAGAGATATTCATTTTTCTAATTCAAAATCCTTTTTAAGAAATTTCAGCTTTAGTATAAATTATAAATGGGTTGAGGGGTATAACTATGAAGGATCGCCACAGTTTACAGGTAATGTACCAACTTATGATTTGGTTGATTTACAGATAAGTAAAAAACTCCCTGAACTTAATGCCACTTTAAAAATTGGTTCTTCAAATTTACTCAACAATAGACATTATGAAGTTTATGGTGGACCTTTCATAGGTAGGATGTCTTATTGTTCTCTGCTTTTTGAACTCAATTAATTTTTTGTATTATTGTAGAATACTAACTAACCAACATAATTATGAAAAGAATTTTACAATCGACGCTTGCTATTGCCTTAATAAGTTTAGGCTTTACATCAAGTGCACAAACTAGATATCTTGATGATGTCTTTTCAGCAGTAACTGTTACTAGTGATATAGATTACGCTACTAATATAAGTATCTTACCAATGTTGCAAGGACTGCCTCCTGGACCTGCAACATTAAAATTTGATATGTATGAGCCAGATGGAGATAGTGCAGATAATCGCCCGGTGATTATATTAGTACATACAGGTAGTTTTTTACCTCCTGTAGCTAATGGACAAGCAACAGGATCTAAATTAGATTTTTCAATAGTTGAACAATGTACTAGATGGGCTAAAATGGGATATGTTGCAATTGCTATGGAAAATCGTTTAGGATGGAATCCAACATCTACTGATCAAGATGTTAGAACATCAACTCTTTTACAGGCTGCTTATAGAGGAATACAAGATGCTAAAGCATTGGTTAGATACATGAGAATGACAGAAGCTAATGGAAATCCTCATGGAATTAACTCTGATAAAATAGTATTAGGAGGGCAAGGTACAGGAGCTTACATATCTTTAGGATACGCTACTTTAAATAATCCAGCAGTTGAATTAATGCTTCCTAAATTTATTAACTTTAACACTTCACCTCCAAGTCCTTATGTTTATCCACCATTTTTTGGAAATCCTGACGGAACAGATTCTACATACTTACCTTCTTTTGCTTCCCCTACTGGTCAAGATGAACTTTGGAATATACCTAATAACCCTACTTACAGTAATGATATAAATATGGTGTTTAATTTAGGTGGAGCACTTGCTGATATTTCATGGCTAGAAGCTGGAGAAGTTCCTATGGTATCATTCCATTGTCAAATGGACCCATACGCACCAATTGATACAGGAGATGTAATTGTACCTACTACTGGTGAATTAGTAGTAGAAGTTATGGGAAGTAGAACCGTTCAACATTATTCAAATCAATATCTAAATAATGATGCATTTGCACTTGCTGGAATTACAGATGCATTCACAACAGCTGCCAATGTTAATAATGGAGGATTAGAAGGGCTATACATTTTCAAAACTCCTGCGCCTTCAACTACACCAAATGCATATGGAGAGAATGAAGAAGAACAAGGATCTCCTTGGGATTGGTGGGACAATACAGCATATGGAATAGCAGCAGAATTTATAAATGGTGTTCCTGGTGTAACTACTCCAGCCTTTTTCGAAGCTAACGCAATATTAGGAAATCCTAATATGTCAGCTACAAACGGAAATACTTATTTAGACACTATACAAGGGTATTTAAATCCCAGAATGTTTGCGGTACTAGGTTTTGTTGCTGGATGTACAGATTCATTAGCAAATAACTTTGATGCTTTAGCAATTATTAATGATGGTTCTTGTACTTATTCACCAACTAATTCCATTTATGATATTATATCAAATTCAGCTGACCATACAACGCTAAAAGCAGCTATTGATGCTTGTGGATTAGATGCTGCTTTGTCTTCTGATCCTGGACCAATGACATTATTTGCACCAACTGATGCTGCATTTGATTTATTACCAGCTGGTACAGTAACTGCATTGCTAGCGGATATCCCACAATTAACAAATATTTTATTGCACCATGCTGTAGGAGCTGGCGTA
>CATIQX010000131.1 GCA_949531795.1 Cryomorphaceae bacterium
CAGGTACAAGCCCTTGATAGTTTACCGCCAACATGTCTTTATCATCGGTTGTAACGAGTTCTGGAAATACTGTTTGTATGTCTTGAGCCAGTACGCCAATTTTTTGTTTGCCGTCTTTTTTCATTGTGTAACTCTTCCCATCAATAAGCAGTAGTTTGGCAAGCGTAGACCCTAGCGATACAATATTTGCTTTAAGCCTCATATCTGATGATACTACGATATCACCACCTACTGTTAGGTCATTACTAACCGTAGTATCTCCGTTAGCCATTACTTTAAAAGCATCTGATCTATTCCAAAACTGACTACCATTTCCAATTACAAAAAGAGTATTTGCTGAATTTGCTTCAGTTGCACTACCAGTTACCGTTGAACCACTTGAATTCAAGTACCCAATTACTAATGAGGAGTAATCATTTGCATATGAACCATATCCCATTGCTGTAGAATTTGTTCCATTTGCTTTTGTAAAATATCCCGTTGATGTAGAATAACCTCCATTTGCTTCTGTCCAATATCCCATAGCTGTAGAGGTACTTCCGTTTGCTGTGGTGAGATCTCCTATTGCAAAAGACTTATCTCCATGTGCTTTCGCTTTATATCCCAATGCTTGAGAATATTCTCCAGTTGCTTCTGTGTCTTTCCCTGATGCAAATGCACCAGTAGCCGTTGCTAATGTATAACTTCCAATTGCTGAAGAAGTTGTTGACCCGTTATTATTTGTCCATTGATGTTGTACTTGCGCATTGACAGTAAATGCGATAGTTACTGCTAAAAAGGTAAATATTTTTTTCATAATTATTCTTTGGATATTATTTTTGGTTGGTAATAGGTTGATTAAATATTTTTTAATAAACTAGGTACTTCATTTCTGTAAGTATCTATTTCTAATTGTTGCTTACCTATTTTGTCATTTTGTTCTTCAAGTACATTTATAAGCACAGGACTAATCTTTAAATAATGGCAATGATACTATTTATTTACTGTTGGGATAAAAATTAAATTTTTTATAAAATATCTGTTTTTTTATTTTTTATCACAACTCTCTTTATTATTAAATTCAATAAAAATAATCAAACTCCTCATCAAATTGAGTTTCATAAGTAAACATTAAAAATAAATTTAATTTTAACGGAGACATTACTTCTTGGAATGTGACTAATATGAATAATATGTTTTATCAGGCATTTTCTTTCAATGGATATATAAGTGATTGGGTCCTGAGTAATGTAACTAATATGTATGCTATGTTTTATTATGCCACTGCTTTTAATCAAGATATATCAGTTTAGTACGTTACAAATTTCACTTCAGAACCAAGGGATTTTAGTACTGGTAATTTAGCATTGTCTGACAATAATAAACCTTTTTGGGATACTTGTCCGTCTCTTGGAGTAGATGACCAAAACTTAAAAAACGTTTCAATGCATCCCAACCCAACAGACAATACCTTGTTCATCTCAGGGAATGAAAGTGTAATAGCAGTGGCTATTTACAATGTATTGGGTAAAGAAGTACTTTCTGTAAAAAACACAAACAACATCAATGTACAAGCATTGCCAAGCGGTGTGTATACCATTCGTATTTCAGGTGGTGTGGGTCAAACCAATAGAAAGTTTATAAAGAACTAAACTGTATGTAGTCAAATAAAAATGAACTTTTTCGCTCAAAATTTAAGA
>CATIQX010000132.1 GCA_949531795.1 Cryomorphaceae bacterium
AGAAGTTTATTTACGACCAAAAGAAGAAGCAAAAAGCAATCAAAAGTAAAGCACAAAAGGTTGTTATTAAAGAGTTAAGGTTTGGACCAAATACTGGAGAACATGATTTTGATTTTAAGTTAAAACATGCAAAAAGTTTCTTAGAAGATGGATCAAAAGTAAAAGCATTTGTATTCTTTAGAGGTAGATCAATCATCTTTAAAGACAAAGGACAAATCTTGCTTTTAAGACTAGCACAAGCGCTAGAGGATATAGGTGTAGTTGAAACCATGCCAAAGCTTGATGGAAAGAAAATGATAATGATAATAGCACCAAAAAAGAAGAAATAAAATAAAGAGAAACAATGCCAAAAATGAAAACAAAGGCTGGAGCCAAGAAAAGATTCAAACTTACTGGTTCTGGTAAACTAAAAAGAAAGCATGCGTTCAAGTCACACATCTTAACCAAGAAAGAGACTAAACAAAAGCACAACTTAACTAAAACAGGATTTGTATCAAAAGCTGATACAAAAAGTGTTAAGCTTCAGTTAGGTATCTAACAAAACTAATTAGGTTATTAACCAGGTATATAGTTCAAGTAAGGGCAAAAAATTAAAAGCCACTATACACCAAAAAAAATTAAACTATGCCAAGATCGGTAAATTCAGTAGCTGCAAAAGCTAGAAGAGACAAAATTTTAAAAGCTGCCAAAGGATACTTTGGGAGAAGAAAAAATGTACACACAGTAGCAAAAAATGCTGTAGAGAAAGGAATGCAATATGCATACCGAGATAGAAAAAACAAGAAAAGAACTTTCCGTGCATTATGGATTGCAAGAATTAATGCAGGAACAAGATTACACGGAATGTCTTATTCCCAATTTATGGGTAAAATTCACGCTAACGGAATAGAGCTAAATAGAAAAGTTTTAGCTGATTTAGCAATGAATCACCCAGAAGCTTTTAAAGTAATTTTGGATAAAATAAAATAAATTTTTTAGTTGGTGCTAAAAAAGAAAAGGCGAACATTTGTTCGCCTTTTTCGTTTCCTCTATTTCTTTAAAACCTACTTATTATCTCAAAATCTAACTAGGAAAGCTCCTCTTTTACTAGTTTAGAAATTAGTGAACCATCTGCCTTACCATTCAACCTTCCCATTAAAGGACCCATACATTTACCAATATCAGCAGGTGACGATGCCCCAACACTTTCAATAACTTCTTTAACAATCTGTCTGACCTCTTCCTCTTTCATCTGAGATGGTAAGTAAGGCTCAAGATAAGCAAGTTGATTTACTTCATCAACTACCAAGTCAGGTCGATTTTGCTCTTCAAAAATTATAGCAGAGTCTTTCCTTTGCTTTACTAACTTAGCAATTAGCCTCAAAGAGACTTCATCAGAGACTAATGCGCTACCATCTTTAGTTGCTTCTAACATGATAGCAGACTTTACCGCTCTAAGAGCAGCTAGTTTATCTACATTTCTAGCTTTCATTGCATCCTTTATATCGCTTGTAATTTGGTCTTGTACACTCATTATTTTTTATATTTTTTATTTTGTAATTGCAATTGCTCTAAAGCTTCCACTGCAAAAGTATATTTAGGATTAATCTCTATTGCTCTTTTATAATCTATTTCCGCTTGTTTTATATTTCCTAAAGTTTCAAAACAATTCCCCCTGGAATAATAAGCCTCAAAAAATTCAGAATTAGAATAAATAGCATCCGAAAAATTATTAGAAGCCACATCATAAAGCCCTAATTCCATGTGGATAAATCCAATATTATAATGTCCACTACTGTGAGTAAAATTAACTTTATGCAAATCAGAATATGCCTCCAAGGCAGCATTCCAATTCATAGTGCTTTGATAAAACAAAGCTTTGTTATAAAGAGTCATCTCATCAGTAGAGTCTAATTGCAAAGCATTATTATAATACAATATTGCACTTGTATCTCCCTTAATATGAAACATTTGCCCTAGCTGAATAAACCCTTCCTTAAACTCAGGATTGACATTTACAGAATTTCTAAAACAATCAATAGCATTATCATCTTGACCTAACTGCTTAAAAGCATAGCCCATTAACATATGTGTTTTTGCTTGATTATATTCAATTTTTAATGAAGAATTAAAACAGTCAATAGCTTCTTTATATTTTGCATAAGCTAACATCAACTCACCTAGTAAAGCTTGAGACTTCTGATCCTTATCATTTAATTCTATCGCTTTAGTTAAATGGTTTTTGACTAATGAAGGGTACTTACCATTAGCATTAGGCCTTTTTGAAAGCTCAAAATAAATTTCTGCAACTGAATAATGAAAATCAGGATTTAGAGAGTCAAGCTGCACACATTGAGTTAAATCAAAAAGAGCAGATTCTAGATTATTAAGTTCCTTATTGTAGTTAGCTCTATCTAATAATAAAATAGTGCTCGTAGGATCTTTTTGAATTGCTTCAGAAAGTAAAATAATTTCTGATTTTTTAGTATTATTTTCCTTACCAACGCAAGCACAAAATAAAAGAACCGAAAAAAATGCAATTTTACGCATCATCAGTATTTATTCTTGAGTTAAGGCTTCTTTAATTTTTGTTTCAATTTCCTGAGCAAGCTCTGGGTTGTCAGCAATCATTTGTTTTACAGCATCACGCCCTTGACCAAGTTTTGTATCACCATAACTAAACCAGGATCCAGATTTATTAACAACATCTAAATCTACCGCTTTATCCAATACCTCACCTGAACGAGAAATTCCTTCACCAAACATAATATCAAATTCAACTTTCCTAAAAGGTGGAGCGACTTTATTCTTTACCACTTTCACTCTAGTTCTGTTACCAATGATATCTTCTCCATTCTTAATAGCACCAATTCTTCTTATATCTAAACGAATAGAAGAGTAAAACTTAAGAGCATTACCACCAGTAGTTGTTTCAGGGTTCCCAAACATAACACCAATCTTCATTCTTATCTGGTTAATAAAGATAACTGTACATTGTGTTTTACTAATTGTAGCAGTAAGCTTTCTAAGTGCTTGAGACATCAATCGAGCATGAAGCCCCATTTTGGAATCACCCATTTCTCCTTCAATTTCTGATTTTGGTGTAAGCGCCGCAACTGAATCAATTACTACTAAATCCACTGCTCCAGAACTAATTAAATGATCCGCAATCTCTAAAGCTTGCTCACCATTATCAGGCTGTGAAATATATAGATTATCGACATCAACACCCAAATTTTTGGCATATGCAGCATCAAAAGCATGTTCAGCATCAATAAAAGCAGCGATACCACCTTGCTTTTGCACCTCAGCAATTGCGTGGATAGTTAAAGTTGTTTTTCCAGAAGATTCAGGACCATAAATTTCAATAACTCTACCTCTTGGATATCCACCTATACCAAGAGCTAAATCCAAACCAATTGAACCTGTTGGTATAGCCTCAATATCTTCGACTACCCTATCACCTAACTTCATTACTACTCCTTTTCCGTAAGATTTTTCTAACTTACCTAAAGTAAGTTCTAATGCTTTTAATTTTGCACTTTGGTCTTTTTTACTCATAACTATAAATTTTGTACAAATTAGAGGAATTATCTAACAAACATCAAAAAAAATTAGACAGTTTTATTAACAAAATTAATTTTTTGAGTAATACTTGCAAATAGACGTAATACCACACCTTTCACAATCTGGGCTTCTTGCCTTACAAATGTACCTTCCGTGCAATATCATCCAATGATGAGCAATATTTAATTTATCTTTTGGGAAAAATTTTAATAACTGTAATTCAGCTTGCAAAGGATTTTTTGCATTAGTGGTAAGACCAATTCTATCGGCAACTCTAAACACATGAGTGTCCACTGGCATAGCTGGGATATCAAAATAAACTGAACCTACTACATTAGCTGTCTTCCTCCCCACACCTGGTAATTTTTGTAAATCTTTAAGGTTTGAAGGGATTTCACTATTAAAATCTTGCACCAACATTATTGCCATACCAGATAAATGCTTTGCTTTATTCCTTGGGTAAGTACAGGATTTAATTAAATTAAAAATTAAATCTATTGAGGATTCAGCCATAACTTTGGCTGTAGGCATCTCTCTAAATAAATCCTTAGTAATTATGTTAATTCGTTTATCCGTACATTGTGCAGAAAGCAATACAGCAACTGTAAGTTCAAAAACATTCGAATAGTTAAGTTCTGTTTTAGCTACAGGCATATGCTCAGAAAAGTGAGCTATAAAGCAGTCTGTTCTTTCTCGTTTATTCACAAAACAAAGATAAAAAATAAAAGAGGCCTAATGGCCTCTTTTACTAACCAAAACCACTTAGTTTAACGAAATTAGAATTTTATCTTTCAACTTTGTTCTAATTGCTTTCACCGAACTTGCATATGCAAGAATAGTATCTATAGTTTCTTTTTTAGGTCCAATCTGACTTTCAGAAAGTATGCTGTGTACCGATTTGTCAAATAAAGTATATTCTTCTTTTAACAGATGATTCCACATTTTTAGAGTAGAGTTTTTTCTCATATAAGATTTTTTTAAGTTTCATTATATACTAAACGCAATACCCTGCTTTATATTATATAAACTAAACGTTTACTTCAACTGCAAGTCAATATGCTGCTTATCGGCTAACTTTCTAAGGTTTATTAAGGCATAACGCATTCTACCCAAAGCTGTATTAATACTTGAATCAGTTAAATCTGATATTTCCTTAAATGATAAATCTTCAAAATATCTCATCTTTAATACTTCTTTTTGATCATAAGGTAACTGCTCAATTAATATTTTCAAATCGAAATGCACCTGACTTTGTATCATTATTTCTTCTTGATTTTTATTCCCATCATCTATAACATCAAAAATATCAAATTCTGAATTAGGTCTAATTTTTCTCATTTTTGACTCCTTTCTAAAATGATCAATCACTAAATTATGAGATATACGCATCATCCAAGGCAAGAATTTCCCTTCCTCATTATACTTACCTTTTTGTAAAGAGTTAATTACTTTAATGAAGGTATCCTGAAAAATATCTTCCGTAATATCACGATTTTTAACTTTTGACATAATAAAAGCAAATACTCTACTTTTATGTCTACTTAATAGAATCTCAAATGATTTATTATCACCATTTAAAAAATTTTGAACCAATACTTTATCTGAGAAATTGTCTAACAACATATACTTTATTTTAGTTAATAAGAATTTTAAAGTAAATGTGTGACTATAGGCGAGTATGTTGTTAATTAATTATACTATTACAGGGACAAATATAGTAAAACAATTTTAATTATCCAAATCTAATTTATTAGCTTTGCAAATTGTGTAAAAATTAGATGACTAAAAAACAAATAAATACTTCCAATAAAATTGTGATTAAGGGCGCACGCGTGCACAACCTTAAAAACATCTCAATTAACATACCAAAAGACAAATTAATTGTTATTTCTGGAGTATCAGGTAGTGGTAAATCTTCATTAGCCTTTGACACTTTATTTGCCGAGGGACAAAGACGCTACATTGAAAGTCTATCGTCATATGCCCGCCAGTTCCTAGGCAAATTACAGAAACCAGAAGTAGATGAAATACTCGGAATTTGCCCTGCAATTGCTATTGAGCAGAAGACAACCACCAATAACCCTAGATCAACTATTGGTACAAGTACAGAAATATACGATTATCTAAAACTTCTTTTTTCTAGAGTAGGAAAAACAATTTCACCAATTTCAGAAAAACAAGTAAAACGCCAGCAAGTAAGTGATGTTGTTGACTTTATAACAACACAGCAAAAAGAAGAAACAGTAATTATAACCGCCAACTACAAAGGGGAAGAAAATAACAGCATACTTACAAACTTAAGACAACAAGGTTTTTCTCGAGTTATACATCAAGGGAAAGTAACTAAGATCAAAGATTTACTTAAGAATGAGGGAAAAGCATCATACAGTAATATACAAGTAGTAATTGATCGAATAATTATTGATAATACTGATATTGAAGGGAGGGTTGCTGACTCAGTACAAACTGCCTTTTTTGAAGGAAATGGAGAATGTAATATCTTAATTAATAAAAAAAAATACCATTTCTCAAATAGATTTGAATTAGACGGAATACAATTTGAAAAACCATCCACTCATTTATTTGCTTTCAATAACCCTTATGGAGCTTGCCAGAAGTGTGAAGGTTTTGGTTCAATTCTTGGAATTGATAAAAAGAAGGTAGTAACTAATGAAAACTTATCGGTCTATCAAGGTGTAATAAGCTGTTGGGGTGGTGAAAAACTAAGCAAATGGAAAGAACGGTTTATTATACGTGCCTCAAAGTTTGATTTTCCAGTACACAGACCATACAAGGAGTTAACAGAGACAGAAAAAGATATTCTTTGGAACGGAAAGGGAAAGTGCAAAGGAATACAGCAGTTTTTTCAAAAATTAGAAAGTCAAAAATACAAAATACAAAACAGAGTACTTATTGCCAGATATAGAGGAAAAACAGATTGTGACGAATGTAATGGGTCCAGATTAAGAAAAGATGCCCTATATGTAAAAGTTGCAGGAAAAAGCATAGCTGATATTGTAAAGATGAATATCGAACACGCACTTTTATTTTTTAAAAATATAAAGCTTGACACTAATGATAGCAAGATAGCTGTCCGACTAATACAAGAAATTATAAGCAGATTACATTATTTAAACGAAGTGGGATTAAGCTATCTTACTCTAGATAGAAAGTCGAACACTTTATCAGGAGGAGAGTCGCAAAGAATTAACCTTGCTACTTCTATTGGAAGTTCATTAGTAGGAGCAATGTATATATTAGACGAACCCAGTATTGGATTACATTCAAAAGATACCGAACGACTTATTAAAATATTGAAAGAACTAAGAGATATTGGCAATACAGTTATAGTAGTTGAACATGATGAGGAAATAATGGAACAGGCAGACCAAATTATTGATATTGGCCCTGAAGCAGGAATTCATGGAGGGAAAATAATTTTCCAAGGAAGATTAAAGGATATTTACAAAGAGAAAAAAAGTTTAACCACCCAATATCTTGCTGGGAAGCTGGTAATTCCTGTTCCTGAAAAAAGAAGAAGTACTAAAGAGAGAGTTATTATTGATGGAATTAATAAACATAACCTAAAAAATATAAGCGTAGAATTCCCTTTAAACGGACTCACCTTAGTTACAGGAATGAGTGGCTCTGGAAAGTCCACATTAGTGAGAGACATACTAAAACCAGCTTTAAATACACATTTCGGTAATTTTAGTAAGACAAATAAGAATTACGAAAACATAAAGATCAGTAAAAAAAACCTAACTAAATTAGAATTTATTGACCAAAATCCTATCGGAAAATCATCAAGATCGAACCCATCAACCTACATCAAAGTATATGATGATATTAGAAAACTTTTTGCTAGACAACCATTAGCTGAAAGTAGAAAATATAAAATAGGATTCTTTTCTTTTAATGTTGATGGCGGAAGATGTGAGCACTGTAAGGGAGAAGGAGAGATAACTGTAGAAATGCAGTTTATGGCAGATGTACATTTAGAATGTGAACACTGTAAAGGGAAACGTTTTCAAAAAGAAATATTAGAAATAACAGTTGGCGATAAAAATATATCAGATATCTTAAACTTATCTGTTTATGAAGCTATTGAGTTTTTTGAAAACAATAATGAAAAAAATATTGCACGAAAATTACAACCATTGAAAGATGTTGGATTGAGTTATATAAAACTTGGTCAATCCTCAAATACACTAAGTGGTGGAGAAGCGCAAAGAATAAAATTAGCTTCTTTTTTAGGTAAAGGAAATACACCTGAAAAAACATTATTCATCTTTGATGAGCCAACTACAGGACTTCATTTTCATGACATAAATAAACTCCTTAATTCCTTTTATGCACTCATTAAAAAAGGACATTCTATTGTTTGTATTGAACATAATTTAGATGTCATAAAATGTGCTGACTGGATAATTGACCTTGGACCTGAAGGAGGTGATAAAGGAGGTGACATTGTATTTACAGGAACACCAGAAGAAATAGTAAATTGTAAAAAATCAATCACTGGTCAGTTTCTTAAAAAGAAAATTTAATCTTTCACTTATAAAAAAAGCCGAGTAAATACTCGGCTTTTTCTTAATTAAGAATATCTAACAGTTTCTATAAAATCTATATTATTTCTTTTTATTCTTCTTATTCTTAGCAGCCTGCTTATCCTTGGCTTTCTTGTCCTTAGAAGCTTGCTTCTCTTTAGCTTTTAAATCCTTAGCTACTTGCTTCTCTTTAGCTTTCAAATCCTTAGCTACCTGCTTCTCTTTAGCTTTCAAATCCTTATTAGCTTGATTAACTTTGGCATCCTTTAATTTGGTATCCTGCTTTTCATTGGCAACCTTAAGATCTATATTTTTCTGATTAGTTTTGATTTTTTTAACCTTAGTAACTGGTTTTACTTTAGAACTCTTACTAGATTTAGATGACGTAACAGTTTTGGATTCTACTTCTGTAGCTGATTGTTTATTTACCTTTTGTAATTTTATACAACTACCACAATCAACTTTGGAATTTAACAACATTAATGTGTTTTCCCAAACATAAGCATCCTGAGCTTTAGACATACCTTCTTTAGTGAAATATGAGATTAAAAATCTGTTACTATCAAAAACCATATAAATAGATGTTTCATCTTGAAAGTATAATTCCCCATTATTTCTTGATGATTCTAAATAAACTACATCAGCATTATCTTTAATGAATTTATGCACATACTTGTATTCAACAATTAACTGACTTAAAGCAAGATTTTGATGAATATCATATGGCTGAATTGCAAGAGTAGAACTAACCTCCTCAGGAGTCATTCCTAAACTAATATTAAATATCTTGTCTATTGTTGTATATAAATTTTTTGTTACTTTATTCTGCCCAAAGACATTAAAGCTACAAGTAACTAAAAGTACAACGATTAATTTTTTTATATTATTTTTCATTATTGTTTTGTTTTTATATTAGCTCCTGCTTTAGCTTTAATTTCAAAAT
>CATIQX010000133.1 GCA_949531795.1 Cryomorphaceae bacterium
ATTTCTACAAAATTAGCTGTTGAAGTAAAATGTAAGGTATTTGAAACCGGATTAGGATAGATACGGTTTCCACTTAAAACCAATTGATTTCCCTCAATAGCTAAAATAATAGTTGAAGGTTCAATTTTCACAACTTTATTTAAAGTTGCATTAGCATACCAAATCTTTCCATTTGGACCTATAACAGCGCCCATAATTCCTGGTTCATTTGTTTGTATTCTACCAATTTCAATTGCAGGAATAGTATTTACATCATAAAAAATAATATCACCATTACTATGGTCTGTAACCACTAAGCTATTGTCAATAATATCAATTCCTGCTGGCTGAATTAAACCTGTTATGACAACTTCTTCCCAAGCAAAACCAGTCATCTTTTGATATTCAGCTAGAACTTCTTGTTGTAAAAATGAAGATGGTGCTGGAATAGCTGTTCCAGTTCTAATGTCTAATCGCAATACTCTTTGATTTCCGCCATCAACAAAATATAACCACTTTTTATCTTCATCTAATACTAAATGATTTACAATATCATGATTAATAGCGCTAAGCCCTAAACCTTGATATCTTATTAGTTTTCCATCATCATGATCAGAATTTCCAGGGCCATGATCCTCTGCAAAATCATAACGAACTATATCATTACTATAATCATCATAAACCCAAAAAACATTATCTTTTTCAGAGGCAATTCCCATTGAGTATGGACTTGCATGTAACATATCTAAATGAGATCCATTAGTTCCAGGCCCTGCATCTTTAGCATAAATTAAAGGATCTGAAGACCATAATGTAGGACCTGTAAAGGAATTTCCACCATGATTAGCATCTAAGACAGAAGTTGAAGTTGCAAAATTACCATTATCACTAAATGCAATTCCTGAAGGCAAAGACATAAAATGCCATGCATTTCCATCTTGCTCCCAAAGTTCGATTTGAGAAGTCATTGCAGGGTTTGTCACTTTTACCGTGCTACCTCCTGAGTTTTCAGTTCCTGTATTTGTAATCCATAAATCTCCATTAGGATGAAAATCTAAATCTCTAGGTTGATCAATTTGATTACTAGAGTTTACTATAACATCAAATGTAAAAGTATTGTTAAGTGAAGTATAAGAGGGAATAATATTTGGAATAGGATCCTTAACATTAATTGTTTTTATTAAATTATCATTTGACGGCACTGCATCTACCCCTTGTCCATTGATATTGGAAATCCATAGCTCAACAGTATAGGCTCCTGTTGAAGGTGGTGTCCATACTGTAGGATGAATAAAGTCATATGATGTAAGGGCATAAATATTTAATCCAGATAAATTTTGATTAACGACAGTACCCCCATTAATTGTATAACTTACATCCATAGAATTAATAGTATTTGATCCTAAATTTTTAATTTTTGCTTCTAAATTAATGTTCTCCGCTAAAATGTAGGATGGAGTTTTAATTTCTAACATCGCCCCATCAATTGGAGGAGGAGGGACTACAGTGAAGACAAATGTTTCACTAGTTGAAGCTGCAGAAAAATTATACATAGGCCAAGAACCAATATTAGTAATGAAAGTAGCTCCTCCATCACCATAACTATCACGTGATATAATATCATAACTAGCACCATCCACTAAGCACCAAGGACCTTCAAAAATTACAGTATTATCAGCATAACCTCCAGAATTTACATTGTTAGCATTACAACCAACATTATTATTACCTCCGATAAAAAGTGAAGCAGAACTACCACAATTAATTCCTGTTGGTGCTAACTCCCAATAAACTTCAAAACCCCAATTGTCTGTACTTACATCAATGGTAACTTCTGTTTGCCCTGTTGGACATTGCGCAAAAACAGAAAGGGATAAAAGTAATAGACCAACTGTGAAATAAAATTTATTCATTATTGTAATTTTAATTATATGACAAAAATATAACAATATATGTGTTATTTATCTAATTCAATAAATAAAAGAATTAATTCTTATTCATTCATCTTCTGAAAGACTAAAAATATAAAACTCTGGAACGTTCTAAATGGGGTTATATGATTGCACTTAAAAGATCTTATCATGCTAAAATTAAAAGAGAAAAAAGCTTGTATATCATTCTTAGTATAATTGCATATTTCCAATCCACTGCATTTACTTGGTCCCTCTTCAGAAAAAGTAGCTAAAATAAAATAACTATCAACAGATGAATTCAATAATTTACGATAATTTTCTTTATCTTTCTGTCTAATTAAGAAATGAAACACTGCCCTATCGTGCCAAATAACATAATCTTGATTTGTAGAAAATTTAGTAATATCAGCTACTATCCATTTTACTTTTTCAGCCAACTTACCTAATCGTTTCTTTGCTCTATCAATTGCATTTTTAGAAATATCTAAAACTGTAATATCTGTATACCCTAAATCTAGTAAATTATCAACTAAAAATCCATCTCCTCCTCCTACATCAATAATAGCATCATTCTTATTTTCAGTAACTTGCATAATTAATTCCAAAGAATTTGTTGGTTTTTTTTGAAACCAACTTACTTCATGCATGTCTTTATTTGCGTATATATTTTCCCAATGATACTTACCCATATTTTATAAAGTTGTAGTACAGATAAAATCAGATAAAGGAATAGCTGTTTCTTTAATAGCATCAAAACCTCCTTCAACATTAATTACATTATTAATACCTTGTTTTTTTAGCAATGAAATAGCAATAACTGATCGATAACCTTTTGCACAGTGCAAAAAATTATAATTTAATTTAGACAATATATCATGATGATTATCCATATTACTTAAAGGAAATAACTCAGAACCGCTAATATGATGACTATTGTATTCGTTTACTTTACGTACATCAACAATATGAATAGAATTATCTTTCGCATAAATGCTGGAAAATTCTTCAGCTGAAATAGAATATATAGTATGCAAATCATTTGCATCCCAAGTATTAATACCACCCTGCAAATGCCCAAGTATATTGTCAAAACCAACACGAGATAATCTAGTAGCTGTCTCATGCAATCTATCCTTATCACACACCAATAAAATTGGTGTTTCAACGGACATGATAATAGCACCTACCCAAGGAGCAAAACCTCCATCAATACCTATAAAAATAGAATTTGGAATAAAACCTTTTACAAATTCTTTTTGATGACGAACATCTAAAATAATTGTATTTTTATTTGCTGAAAGTTTTTTAAAATCCGCTAATAAAAGAGGGTTTATAGCTTTTTTAATAACAACATTAGCAGAGGAAGGCCCTTGAATATTTAACCTAACATTTTCAGAAAAATAAGCTGGTGGAGGCAAAATTCCATCCATTAATTCATTTATAAACTCGTGCTTAGTCATATCAGCACGCAAAGCATAATTAGTCGCTTTTTCATGCCCAATAGTTCCAACTGTTTCCGTACTCATGTTTTTCCCACAAGCCGAACCAGCTCCATGCCCAGGATAAATAATTACGTCATCCGATAAAGGCATTATTTTTGCTCTTAAGCTGTCAAATAAATTTCCTGCTAAGTCTTGTTCAGTTATTTCTGATTTCTGTGCTAAATCAGGCCTACCTACATCTCCTAAAAACAAGGTGTCACCTGAAAAAATAGCTTTATCTTCTCCTTTTTCATCACTTAATAAGTAACAAGAGCTCTCCATAGTATGCCCTGGTGTATGCAAGACTTTAATTTTTATATCTCCAATTTCAAACACTTGATTATCTTCAGCAATAATAGATTTAAAATCAGTTTTTGCTGTAGGTCCAAATACAATTTGAGATCCTGTTTGTTTTGCTAAACTAAGGTGTCCACTTACAAAGTCTGCATGGAAATGCGTTTCAAAAACATATTTAATTTTCGCTCCTCTTTCTGATGCCATTTCAATATAAGCCCCAACTTCTCTTAAAGGATCAATTACAGCAGCTTCACCATTACTTTCAATATAATAAGCTCCCTGAGACAAACAGTTTGTGTAAATCTGTTCAACTTTCATGTTTATTTTTTCTGAGCAGCAACCATTTCCCAACCCCCTCCATTATGTACATCATCACAACCCTGAGCATGTAAAAAATCTGTAGCTTGACCACTTCTTCCTCCAGAAAGACAACATAAAACTAAAGGCTGCATCCCCTTTAACTCCGTCATTCTATCAACTACTTCATTTAAAGGTATATTTATGGAACCATGAACATTACCTTCTAAAAATTCTGCTTCTGTTCTTACATCCACAATAGTCGTTGCCTTATCATTAATTAATTCGTTTAAATTCATTATTTATTTTTTAAAAATTATTTTAAATTGATGCTCACTAAAATAAGAGTAAGCAATTTTAAAAGTATATAACTCACAGATCCTCTGTACAATTGAAAGCCCAATACCAAGATTTTTTTTACTATTCTCACTCCTTACAAATCTTTTAAATATGTCATTTTTAGAAAATGAAAGTGGAGATCCACTATTAGAAATAATCAAAATATTATCACTTAAGTGAACACGCAAAACACCTCCACTTATATTGTGTATAATAGCATTTTTAATTAGATTAATTATTAAGGTTTCTGCCAAATAAGGATTCATATAGACATGAGTAATTTCTAACAAGTCCAAATCTAAAATCAAATCCTTTTCTTGAATTGCAGCATCAAAAAGCTGTAGCTTTTCTTTGATTAAATTATTTAAAGAAAAGGATATCCCCTGGTTATAAAAACGATTATCAATTTTGGTGAGAAAAATAAGTGCTTGATTGATTTTTGAAAGTCGGTTGGTTGTTTCCAAAAGTAATGCTAATTGCTCCATCTGTTCTTTAGAAAGATTATCTGCTTGCATTAGCTCATCTGCTTTAGAACTTATAATTGCTAAAGGTGTTTGTAGTTCATGTGATACATTTTCAGTGTATTCTTTCTGCGCTTCAAAGTCATTATAAATTTGAGTAGCCATTTTCTCAAATACTTCATTAAGTTTTTTTATTTCCTGAACCTCAGCAGTCTCAAGAGATAAAGTTTGTAATTTGCTAAGCTCAAAATCTTCTAGCTTACGGATAGTACTGTAGAAAACACTAAGTGCACTTTTAATAGAATGCCTGTTTACAAAAAACATAATTAGAAAAAAAAGCATAGCAAAACCCACGTTCATAATTACAATTTTCTTAATAAGTGAATCACTTTGACTTTGGTTTTGCAAAATACTTACATTGTAATATTGTTTGTCTAATAAATAAGAGAATTGTAATTTACGATAAAGAATGTAAGAATCATTTACGATTAAGACAGTATCTGAAAAAGAATATTCTATTTTTTTATCAGTAATTTGAATAAATACTAATTTGGATGTTAAATCAGAAATTTTATTTTTATCAGCATTATTAAAAAACTCCTTTTGCTGTTGTAATAATCGGCTTTGTAAATCCTCAGCAATAATGTTACGGACTGAGAAATACATAGCGACACTTCCTAAAAGAAAGAAAATGACTGAAGCGGAAATAAAATTAAGAGAAGTTTTAGTTAATAATTTCATGCTACTGTAAATTTATAACCTACACCATAAACATTTTTAATATAATCATCTCCACCACTATTTGTAATTTTCTTTTTTAAATTTTTAATATGAGTATAAACTACATCATCAGTAAAACCGTAGTCTATATAGCTAGAAGACATAAACTCTCCTAAAGTAGTTTTGGAAATCACTCTATTAGGATTAGAAAAAAAGTATAAAAGCAAACCAAACTCTTTACCTGTTAGGTCAACTATTTTTCCGTGAATTAATGTTCGCATTTCTTCAGGAAATAAAGTGATTTCATTAATGGTTAATTGCTGATTATCCTCTAAATTAAATCTTCTTATAACTGATTTTAGACGAGCATTCAGTTCAGAAAAGAAGAAAGGTTTGGTAAGATAATCATCCGCTCCTAATTCTAAACCTTGAATTTTTTTTTCCAAAGCATCTTTGGCTGAAACAATAATTAAGCCAATTTCAATTTTAGTATTTTTTATTTCTTTTATCAAGGATATCCCATCTCCGTCAGGCAAACCTAAATCTAAAAGTACTGCAGTAAATCTCTCTTGTTTCAATAGCTTCTTTGCAGTCTTTAAATCCTTAGCATGGAAAGGAAAAAATCCATTTTCTGATAAAGAAGAAATAGTTGACTTAGCTAATTCTAATTCATCCTCAATTACAAGTATTTTATGTTTTTTAAGCATTCCTAAACATATTCATAGTGATTGAAATAAAGATAAGCACAAATGATAAACCAAAATACAAAAGGTTCTTTTTAAACTTCTGTCTAACATCTTCCAAGTTCTTAGCATATACTAAACCCAAATGCCCAAATATTATAGCAAATAGCATGAGTATAGCATGTTCAACTGCCCAAAAACGAGCTGAGAAATAAGCATTTGCATTTGCCTGAGTGATTAAAACCTCCAGTTTATTAATATAAATAGCATAAAGAAGAACACCTAGAATAAGCTCCAAATATAAAAATATAACTGCAATAATTGGCAACCTTATATCATGTAACGCAGAAAAATTAACTTTTCGTAACACTCCAAAAACCGAACGTATTACTATATAAATCGACAATAAAATTAATAAAATACTAATAACAATATGTGAAATAAGGATAGCTGAATACATGGTGTAAAAATACGAAAGAAAATGATTTGTATATTATTCCACTAAGAAGCCTTTATGAGGCTTTAAACTTTGTCGTAAGTCGTTTACCAAGTCTTTAGCTACAATCATAAAAGCTATAGCAATAAATTCAGTTTGCTCCTCTGTCCCAAACTCTATGACATCAACCTTCTCTTTATGTGAATACTCCTTTAAATGCATCAAATGATGTTCTGCAGTTTTCAATGCCCCTTCCCCACTGAAGATCCATACTAATTTAGCTTTCATATAATTTATTTTTTTAAAATAACAATAATCTAATTCTTAGCCGTTAAGAAAAAACGCCCTTCATGAAAAAATAGGGTAAAATTATGTATAATAATGAATCTCTAATTAAGTAAAATAAGAAGAAATAAATTAATATTTTCCATCCACCCTCTTTAATAACACCCTTAAAGCCATCCTGTTTATAAATTTGACTGTACTTACTTAAAAACTTTGATTTAAATAGATTTTTTATTGACATTAGAAAATTTTATTAAAACAGTTAAATGCTTAAACATTTTATGCAAAAATAAGTTTGAAATCTGTAGGAAACCTGAATTTTTTTCTCAAATTTAAAAAGAAAGAATAGTCTTTTTAATAATAACGATACATTGCATTAATTGCTCTTCCGTAATTACCAAAGGAGGAGCAAAACGAATAATATCTCCATGAGTTGGCTTTGCTAATAATCCGTTATCTCTTAATTTTAAACAGACATCCCATGCTTCTTTACCGTCTTTAGGTTTTATCACAATAGCATTAAGCAATCCTCTACCTCTAACAAGAGTAATCATATCATTATCGAAAGCTCGCAATTCTCTTCTAAATATTTTCCCTAATCGATATGCATTTTCAGCAAGATTTTCATCTATGACTACTTCAAGTGCAGCTTGTGCTACTTTACAGGCAAGAGGATTTCCACCAAAAGTAGAGCCATGCTCTCCAGGCTGAATACAAAGCATAATTTCATCATCAGCTAATACAGCTGATACAGGAAAAACTCCTCCAGAAATAGCTTTACCAAGAATTAATAAATCTGGTCGAGCATCTTCATAATCACAGGCAAGCATCTTACCAGTACGTGCAATACCAGTTTGGACTTCATCAGCAATAAATAAAACATTATATTTATTACATAATTTCCTTACACCTGCCAAATAACCTTCATCAGGAACAACTACTCCAGCTTCTCCTTGAATTGGTTCAACCATAAAAGCACAAACATTAAAATCTTTAAGCTCTGTTTCTAGTGCATCAAGATCATTATATGGAATCAAATCATACCCTGGCATAAAAGGACCGAAACCTTCATAAGAAGAAGGGTCGTCAGAACTAGAAATTGCAGCAAGTGTTCTTCCCCAAAAATTTCCCTTAGCAAAAATAATTCTAGCTTTATTTTTTTCAATACCTTTTTTCATATAACCCCATTTTCGGGCTAATTTATTAGCAGTCTCCCCACCTTCAACTCCAGTATTCATTGGTAAAACCTTATCATAACCAAAAAGTTTAGTTACAAATTCTTCATATTGACCTAATACATCATTGTG
>CATIQX010000134.1 GCA_949531795.1 Cryomorphaceae bacterium
AAAGCTAATTCTCTATCAACTTGTTCCATTCCTCCATGAAAACACTCGTGATTGATATTTTTATTATCCAGATAATCGCTTACTCGCCCAAGTGCATCTTTAAAATTGCAAAAGATAATTCCTGGTTGGTTACTCAAAGACTTAATTACTTTCTCTAAGGATTGTAGCTTGTCTTTTTCGGGTGATAATATCGTTTTTATTTTCAGATTAGAACCTCCTGTGTTTTGCAAGTAATCAATAAAAACAGGGAATATCAGTCTTGCAAACTTTGGTATTTGTGAATCTTGGGTGGCAGAAGTCAAAATCCTTTGCTTAACGCTAGGTAGTGTTTCGATAATCTCCTTCATTTCCTCTTTAAAACCAATCTCAAGCGATTTATCAAACTCATCCAAAATTAAAGTCTGAATATGTTCAAGAGACAATTCATCTCTTCTAAATCTATCAACAACCCTTCCTGGAGTTCCAATTAGAATTGCTGGTCTGTGTTTTAAATCTAATTTATCTAGCGATCCTGCTCGTCCTCCGTAAACAGAGTTTATTTTGAATCCAGAACCCATTTTTCGTGCAACTTGCTCAATTTGTTGAGCCAACTCCCTTGAAGGAACCAAAATAAGAGCTTGAATTTCGTTACAATCAGTATCTAATTTTTCTATCAAGGGTAATAAAAAAGCAAGAGTCTTTCCAGTTCCAGTTGGCGAAAGTATTACTACATCCTCATTTTTTCGGATGACTTGACCAGCCTTTTTTTGCATTGGATTTAAATCCTTAATCTCAAATTTATCAAGAATGGAGCGAGTGTATTTATCCAGTGACATTGGCTGTTGTTTTAAATTGGGATTCCAAAAGAAAATGAATAATTACCATTGGAAATCTGCTAATATTTCAAATGTAAGACAAAAGAAATTCAATACATAATCTTGTAACTAGGGAGTTACAATAATACACAGATTTGATCTGTTTAGTAGAGCATTTAATCAAATACTCTACTAATACAGAAATAGTAAGTTGTTTAGCTTAAAGAGTCAGAATACTCTAATAAATCAATAATTTTTGATGAGTAACCATATTCGTTATCGTACCAAGAAACTACTTTTATAAAATTATCATTTAAAGCAATTCCGGCATTTGCATCAAAAACAGAAGTACATGTTTCTCCAACAAAATCTTGAGATACAACAAGCTCTTCGGTATATCCTAATATTCCTTTTAGTTCATTTTCAGAAGCTGATTTCATTACTTTACAAACTTCTTCGTAGGTTGTGCTTTTACCAAGGTTAACTGTAAGGTCTACCACAGAAACATCCATTGTAGGAACTCTAAATGCCATTCCAGTTAGCTTTCCATTTAATGCAGGAATAACTTTTCCTACAGCTTTGGCAGCTCCAGTAGAGGAAGGAATAATATTGTGCAAGGCAGCTCTTCCTGCTCTCCAGTCTTTTACCGATGGTCCATCTACCGTTTTTTGTGTTGCTGTAGTTGCATGGATGGTAGTCATTAATCCACTTTTTATTTCAAAATTATCGTGTAATACTTTGGCAATAGGAGCCAAGCAATTTGTAGTACATGATGCATTAGAAAATATAGTGTCAGAAGCTTTTAATTGTCTGTGATTAACACCCATTACAAACATTGGAGCGTCTGGAGATGGTGCGGAAATCACTACTTTTTTTGCTCCTCCAGTAATGTGTTTTTGAGCAGTTTCTAATGTTTTAAATATTCCTGTACATTCCAAAACATATTCTGCATTTACTTCACTCCATTTTAAGTCTTCTGGATTTCTTTCGGCAGTTATTCTAATTTCGTTTCCGTTAACTATTAGTTTTCCATCTAATACTTCAACAGTTCCATCAAATTTTCCATGTACCGAATCAAACTTCAGCATGTAAGCTAAGTAATCAACATCCAATAAATCATTAATCGCAACCACTTGCACATTGCCTCTTTGAGCAGCAACTCTAAATGCCAATCTTCCTATTCTTCCAAATCCGTTTATTCCTATTTTTATCATAATACTTTTTACTTATTGTAATTAATACAGTAAAATAAGGATAATTTTTGATATCAATGAAATAATTACTTAATATTCAGAATCAATCTAGATTAAATTTCTTCTTCAGACTTTCAATAATCTCTTCCTCAGTTAGTTTTTTCTTGGCAGTTTTATTTGTCTCAACGAACCAATTATACTGGTTTTGAAGAGTAACAGCTGTTTTAGTATTCTCCCAATTGACAGTGTTGTTTGGACTATTCTCTTGAATAATAGCCACAAATTCTTTCACGTATTTTCCTTCAGTTACTTTTTTGGTAAATAACTGAAGCGTCCATTTAGATACGTTTTCAAATACTATCCCTTTTGT
>CATIQX010000135.1 GCA_949531795.1 Cryomorphaceae bacterium
CTTGCTGCCCTTTGCATTTTTGCTGGTGCTTTTTTCGACTTTTTTGATGGACTAGCAGCACGCCTTTTAAAAGTAAACGGAGAGCTAGGAAAGCAATTGGATTCAATGGCCGACATGGTCACTTTTGGAGTAGCACCTGGATTTATTCTTTTTCATTTCATGTACGAATTAAACCATGATATAATTTTCAGAATTGCTACTACTGACAATCTATTCTTTCCAGAATTACTTGCCTTACTTATCCCTATATTTTCTGCCTACCGTTTAGCAAACTTTAATATTGATACTAGACAAACCACTTCCTTTATTGGCCTACCTACTCCAGCACTCGCTATTTTTGTTGCCGCATTTCCACTTATTGACTTTAATCAATTTCCAATGTTTGTCAACCTACAATTCCTAACAATCATTTCAGTAATTTTACCTTTACTTCTTGTTGTTGAAATACCTTTATTTTCTCTTAAATATAGTAAGAATGAAAACCTGAGTACTAGGTCAAATATGTTTAGAATAGTATTAATTTTAAGTACAGTAGTATTATTCTTTGTTTTTCAGTTTGCCGCTATCCCTTTTATTGTAATTTTGTATCTGATTTTATCACTATTAAATAATATACTATAATTATGAAGTTCAGAGCCGAAATAGATGTAATGCCACTTAAAACATTATTAGACCCACAAGGAAAAGCAGTTAGTGCTAGTATGGGAAATGTTGGTTTAGCAGAAATCGAAAATGTAAGAATTGGTAAACACATTACATTGGAAATTGAGGCAGCAAGCAAATAAGTTGCTTCTGAAAAAGTAGAAAAAGCTTGCAAAAAAATGCTTTGCAACCAAATTATGGAATCATTTGAATTTATACTAACTGAGGTTTAGTTATTTGCAGACTGTCAACTCTATTCAATAAAATTTAATAGCGTAGGAGTCTATTATCTTCTAAGCTCAAAGTTTTCACCCAAATACACTTTTCTTACCTGCTCGTCAGCTGCTAATTCTTCAGCAGTACCTTGTTTTAAGATATTTCCTTCAAACAACAAGTAAGCTCTATCGGTAATTTTTAAGGTTTCATGTACATTGTGGTCGGTAATTAATATCCCGATATTTTTATCTTTCAGTTTCGCAACAATTTGCTGAATATCCTCAACTGCAATAGGATCAACACCTGCAAAAGGCTCATCCAACAAAATAAACTTTGGGTTAGTTGCCAAGGCTCTGGCAATCTCAGTTCTTCTTCTCTCTCCTCCTGAAAGCAAATCACCCATATTCTTACGTACA
Source organism: Cryomorphaceae bacterium (assembly GCA_949531795.1). Taxonomy (GTDB): domain Bacteria; phylum Bacteroidota; class Bacteroidia; order Flavobacteriales; family BACL11; genus UWMA-0277. Next base: position 1,275 of record CATIQX010000135.1, read on the forward strand.
TGCTGTAAACTAAATTCATCCAATAAGGATTCACATTTTTCAAGCTGTTCTTTTTTGGAAAATTTTGTCATTTCAAGTACCGAAAGGATATTATCTTCAACCGACATTTTTCTAAATACTGATGCTTCCTGCGCTAAATACCCTACTCCCATTTGAGCACGCTTGTACATAGGTAATTTGGTAATGTCAGTATCATTTAAATAAACAGCTCCTTCATTGGGCTTCACCAAACCAACCATCATATAAAAAGAGGTAGTTTTTCCTGCGCCATTAGGACCTAATAGCCCAACTATTTCACCTTGTTTTACCTCAACAGAAACGCCTTTAACTACTGCTCTTTTACCATAATACTTAATGATATTATCTGCTCTTAAAATCATGCTGTTTTCTTTTCTTGATTCTTAATTACTCTAGCTGAAATTTTAATACTTAACTCATACAATATGATTAACGGAAAGGATACCAAAATTTGTGATGTAATATCAGGGGGAGTAATTATTGCTGATAAAATAAGGGTAACCACCATGGCATGCTTACGGTAAACACGCATGAAATCAGGGGTTAAAAAACCTATTTTTGTTAAAAAATACACCAAAATTGGCAATTCAAAAATAATACCGTTGGCTAAACTAACTGTAGTAACTGTTGATATAAATGAGGTTAAACTAATCTGATTAGCAACCGTGCTACTTACTTGGTAAGACCCTAAAAAATTAACTGAAAGTGGCGCAATTACATAATAGCCAAACAACACTCCAAGCGCAAATAATACTGAACTGAAAAATACTACTCCCCTCGCTAGTTTTGTTTCCGAATTATAAAGTGCAGGACTTATAAAACGCCATAATTCCCAAAAAACATAAGGGAATGCAACAATAAATCCTGCGAAAATAGATGTAGTTATATGAGTTGAAAACTGTCCACTCATACTTATGTTCATTAAAGTAAATGGAGAATCCTCCATACAAAGAGCATCATTTAATCCCAAAAAGTTGGAGACACTACATAAAGCTCGGTAAGTAGGGAAGTCAGGACTTTTAGGCCCTAAAAGAATCAAATCAAAAACGATCTCTTTATAAATAAAAGCAATAACAGCAAAAAACATAATTGCACCGGCCGAACGAATGAGGTGCCACCTAAAAATTTCCAGATGATCTAAAAATGACATTTCCTTTTCTTGCTCTTCCATTAAACCACTCCTTCTTTAATAATTTCATGAATATGTACTATACCAACATAATTAGCATTATCCATAACTATCATTTGACTAATATTATTTTGTTCCATTAATTGCAAAGCATCATAAGCTAGTGTGTTTATATCAATCGTTTTAGGATCAATACACATAATATCAGTAGCTTTAAAAGTAGAAAAAGAATCTCCTTTCTCTAACATTCTCCTCAAATCACCATCTGTAATAATACCTTTTAATATATTATTGTCCAGTACTGCTGTAGCGCCTAATCGTTTTTTAGAAATTTCAATTATTACCTCATTGATAGTTGCATCTGCATTAACTGACGGATTACTATTTTCACTGAGTATATCTGATAATTTCAAATATAATCTTTTACCCAATGTTCCTCCAGGGTGATAACGAGCAAAATCTTTATGCGTAAAATTCTTACAAGCCAATAAAGTAACGGCTAAAGCGTCTCCCATTACTAATTGTGCAGTAGTTGATGTAGTTGGCGCCAAATTATTAGGGCAAGCCTCTTTTTCCACACTTACATCTAAAGCAAAGTCCGACTCTCTAGCTAAGAAAGAATTCATATTACCAGTAATTCCAATCAAAGAATTACCCATATTTTTAATAAAAGGTACAATAGCTTTTATCTCAGATGTATTCCCACTTTTAGAGATACACAATACAACATCTCCTTTTTGGACATTTCCTAGATCGCCATGAATGGCATCAGCAGCATGTAAAAACACAGCTGGCTGTCCAGTGGAATTAAAAGTAGCCACCATTTTGCTAGCAATATTGGCGCTTTTCCCAATTCCAGCAACAATTAAACGGCCTTTGGATTTCATAATCAGCTCAATAACAGAAGCAAAATCATCATTGATGCTATTTTCTAAATTCTGAATTGCCATTGCTTCTAATGCAACTGTATCTTTTGCAATTTTTTTTATTTCAGCTGAAGATTTCATAAAAATAAAGTAGTATATTCGTTCTCAAAAACAAGAACAAAAGTATTACTTTTATATTAAGAATGAGCATTTCTAAAGAAACACTAAACAAAAACCTAAAAAGCATA
>CATIQX010000136.1 GCA_949531795.1 Cryomorphaceae bacterium
AGTAACATCAGAAGTATCCCAATTACTAATATCTTGATTGAAAGCTACTGCACCGTAAAACATCGATCCCATATCGGTTACACTTGAAGTGTTCCAATTAACGATGTCTGTTAACGTTGTGTTTGAGGCCCCCTGATTAAAAGATGATGCATCATAAAACATACCGTACATATTTTTTACTTTAAAAGTATTCCAACTCCCTATATCTTGATTAAAAGTAGAGGCACCATAAAACATCCATCCCATATTCGTCACACTTGAAGTATTCCATTTACCAATATCTTGATTAAACTTAGTTGCAAAGGAAAACATCCATCCCATATTCGTCACACTTGAGGTATTCCAACTACCGATGTTTTGATTAAATTTTGATGCACAATTGAACATCGTTCGCATATTAGTAACACTTGATGTATCCCAGCTATTTATATCTTGATTAAAAGATGATGCACCGTAAAACATTCCCTCCATATTTTGAACACTTATAGTATCCCAACTACCGATGTTTTGATTAAATTTTGATGCACCATTAAACATCCATTCCATATCTATAACAATTGACGTATCCCAACTACCAATGTTTTGATTAAATTTTGATGCACCATTAAACATCCTTCCCATATCTATAACACTTGAAGTATTCCAACTCCCTATATCTTGATTAAAAGTAGAAGCAATATAGAACATCGTTCGCATATTAGTAACATTAGTTGTATCCCAATTTCCTATGTCTTGATTAAAATTTGTAGCTGTTGAAAATAATGATTCCATATTAGTGACTTTTGATGTTACCACTTTAGTTAAATCACGTTTTCTTCTGAGCATTCTTTTCAAAAGATTATTATCAACAATAGTATAATCAATTCCATTGAAATTATAAACCTTTCCAATTCGAACAAAATCATTTGCTTTTATTGTAATCCCATTTTCGTCTAAATAAATAGGATTTAATTTTTCAAAAGTCGCTTTGATTTTTTTTGATTCAGATAAAGTTATATCAATTGGATTTTCTTCACCTTCATAATCTCCACTCCAACTAATAAAACTCCATTCTGTCAGTGGAGTGGCAGTTAACCGAACTAAACTTCCTGAATCATATTCTGTAGATTTATCAGTATTTATAATTTCTTCTTGAACTGTTCCTTCTCCTTCAGTATCAATAGTTAACAGATATTTTCGTTTTTCAAAGTTTGCAGTAACTAAAATATTAAAATTAGCTATTATTGTAAGTGGATTATCTTTAGACTCTATTCCCGTCCATCCAATAAAAACGTATTCCTGTTCGGGAGTAGCTTTAAGAGTTACCGATGTACCTGATTCAAATGAACCTCCACTTGAATTTACATTTCCTCCCTCACCTGTTGATACCTCAACACTAAAGAAAGCAACTGGTGCAAGTTTTCCTTCAGATGAATCCTTAGAGCAAGTGATTAAAATACCTAAAGATAAAATGTAAAACAGATTTTTTTTCATTCTATATATCTATATAATTGAATACAAAGATAATTTATTGAACCTAACTAGCGCGAAAACCATTTACACTTTAAATTTAAATACTGTTAAAAAGTATAAAAATTATATTAATACAGCACTTTTTAACGATTTTATTTTGTGAAAGGTAGATCTCATTTAAATCATCCCTGTAATTGAGCTGAACTTATAGAAGTGCCTTCGTTTTGATCTTGAAGTGAAAACAAACGTTCAGGCATTACCTTATGAGCCTCGGTAGCTAATCAGAAGTTAGATATAAAAAGAGAACATCCTGCACCTTTCCCTGAGGAAATTATTACTCTACCCATTCTTCAAACTTCAAAAGAGTTTGAATTGGTATTAGACCCTTTTATGGG
>CATIQX010000137.1 GCA_949531795.1 Cryomorphaceae bacterium
CTGAACTAATTGCATCTGTGGTTCAATGGCGTGCATCACAAAAATATCCATTCAGAGCTAAAACACTAAATAGATCTGAAGTTAAAGGTACAACACAAAGAGTCGGAAAACAAAAAGGTGGCGGTACTGCCAGACATGGATCAAAAAAAGCAAATATTTTTAGAAGTGGTGGAATGGCACATAGCTTAAAAGGTGATAGATCTGTAAAGAACTTATCCAGAAAAGCTAAGAAGCTTGGACTAATTCATGCTCTTTCGTCAAAAATGAAAGATAATAATATTATTTTAATTGATGAACTAAAATCTAAAGTAGTAAAAACAAGCTCATTAAGAAAACAGCTTGAAAAATTAAATATTAAGTCAGCATTTATTGTTGAAGGAGAAACTCCTGATAATAATTTTGCATTGTCTAGTCGTAACCTAAAAAAAGTTAAATATTCAACTGCTGATGGTATAAACGTATTTGATATAATTAAATATGAAAAGCTAGTTATGAGCAAAGACGCTGTAATAAGCATTGAGAAAAAGGCTCTATCAATATGAGTTTAATAAAAAATTATAAAGTTTTATTGAATCCTGTTGTAACAGAAAAATCTTCTATGATTTCTGAGTACAATCAAGTTACTTTTAAAGTTGCAATTGATTCAAATAAAAAGCAAATTAAAGAGGCTGTAGAAAATATATTTAAAGTAAAAGTAAAAAGTGTAAATACCATAATCACTAAAGGAAAATTAAAATCATTTAGAGGAACAATTGGTAGAAGATCAAATTTTAAAAAAGCAATAGTGACCTTAAAAGAAGGTCAGAGTATTGATATGAGTGTGGGAGTTTAATAAGTGGCTTTAATTAAATCTAAACCTAATACACCTGGAACTAGACAATTAGTACTAGTTGATAGAAAAGGTTTATGGAAAGGTAAATCATTAAAGAAATTGACTGTGGGCATATCTAGGCCTGGAGGCAGAAACAATAAAGGCCGTATTACCATGAGACATAAGGGTGGTGGTCATAAGAATAAATATAGATTAGTTGATTTCAAGAGAAATAAATTTGATATAAGCGCTACTGTTGAAAGAATTGAGTATGATCCTAATAGAACAGCTTATATTGCTTTGATTAAATATGATGACGGTGAGCAAGCTTATATTCTAGCCACAAAAGATATTAAGATAGGCGATAAAGTCATTTCGGGTGAAAATGTTGAAATAAAATCTGGAAATTCGATGTTAATTAAATATATTCCTGTCGGAATAGATATTCATAATTTAGAGCTAAATCCAGGAGGTGGCGGTATATTAGCAAGGTCTGCTGGCGCCGCTCTGCAGGTTGTTGGTAAATCAGAGGGGTATGTTAATGTTAAGCTTCCATCTGGCGAGCTAAGAAAAGTTTTAGAAAATTGTAGGGCATCTGTTGGTATTCTGTCTAACGTAGATAAGAAAAACCAAAAATTAGGTAAAGCAGGTAGAAATAGATGGTTAGGAAAAAGACCTTCTGTTCGTGGTGTTGCCATGAACCCAATTGATCACCCGCATGGTGGTGGTGAAGGTAAAACTTCTGGTGGTAGACATCCAGTGACTCCATGGGGTAAACCAACTAAAGGTAAAAAAACAAGAAGCAATAAGCGTACTGATAAATATATTATTAAGAGAAAAACAGATAAAAAAGCAAGGATAGAAGTCTAAGATATGGCTAGATCAATTTGGAAAGGACCATTTGTAGATGGTCATTTATTAAAAAAAGTTCAGAAAGCATCTGAAACTTCAAGAAATGAAGTTATAAAAACATGGTCACGTAGATCTACTATTTTACCTGAATTTATTGGTTTGAGTTTTGCTGTGCACAATGGTAAAAAATTTATACCAGTAA
>CATIQX010000138.1 GCA_949531795.1 Cryomorphaceae bacterium
ATAGCAATAGTATTGTTAATATCTACATGGGTTGATGAATTAACAGAAGAAAAAATCCATTTCCAATTTGCATTAATATAAACGTAGAGTCCTTTTACTTGGTCTGTTTGGTATAATAGTAAACCCTCTGCAGGAGAATTAATGTTATTTTTTTGTGTCAAAGTCATTCTTGGAATTAGTATCCCTTTATTATTTCCAGCTGAAACAATATCTAAAATCGAGGAAGCATCGGGATTTTCTGTACCGATACCAACTTGACTGAATGAATATGTAAACATTATTAAACAAAAAAATAATATAAATTTATTTTTAAACATTTGGTCTAATTAATTTTGTTGATAAATAAATTTACAAAAAATCTTATAGAAAGGTATTTATGTAAAAGAAAAACCCTCCACTTGGGAGGGCTTTAATATTATTACTTTGATTTTATTTGGTTGAAACTATTCTTTTATAAATAGGACTGTAACCAAATGAATTATTGGTTGATGTTTCCATAGTTTTGCTACCATGAACTTTTTTCAAAGCTTTGTTCCAGTTAGCCCAATTATCTTTACCATATTGGGAATCAAATGATTTGACTGCATCTGTCCATGATGGATAGCCGTCAACAGTCATCATTGTGAACTTTTCATTACTTGATGATGGATATATTTTATGCTGAACGTTCCAACCAGATCTCCCATAAGCATTTTTAGATATAAGCTCTTTCATGACTGGTGTTATATACTCAACTTCATAGGATAATTGTTTAGCAAGATCATCAGGTTTTGAATAATTAACAACAATATATTCAAATGATCCAGGAACAACGCTGTCTACTCTATATGTATCTCTTCTAAAAACTTTCCATTCGACATCTATATATTCTTGAGCTACTCCTGTAGCTTCAATAGGATTCCAATCCCATGGAGAAGTTAAGTCTTCAATGCTTTTGGAACTTACTGAAATAATATAGTTGTACTTATCAGTATCAGTTATCCAGTTTTTTCTCCAAACGCTCCATCCAGTAAATGTGCTCCCATTATCAACGGCATGTTGGGCAACTTTCAAAAAATAATCTTTCATTACTAATTCAAATTTTTCACTATCATCTACTTTAATATACCAGTAATGGTTAATTTGAGCTTGAGATAAAAGTGAAATTGATAGGAATAATCCAAATAATAGTTTTTTCATTTTAAATTAATTTATGGTTAATATGCTACTAATATAAAAAAATCTACAATATCTCTAATCCGCGTATTTCAGAACTTACTGAATAGGATATGCCTATAGTCTTAAATGCTGAGGTTAGGGGTTATATACTAACTACAAGAACTAGTGTCTAAATAAAAAACGATTCTAAAAACCCCTCCCCATGTTTAGAAATTAAAGAATGTTTAGAAACTTTTAGCTTTTAAATACAATGTCATAGTCCACATCTTTACCTATATGCTTAGAGACATATTTGCAAACCTCTTCGTTATCATAGATTGGTTGATAGTCTCCTACAGAAACATTCCCCATTCCATACTTAACTTCTTTATAGGTCATGTCTGTATTAGTGCCTATAAGCATATGTACATGTAGGTTGTTGTAATCTCCCTTGTCTCTTTCTGACACATAGAATGCCTGTTCTACCTTATTAGATGTCTTGAGGAGTTTAGTGATCCAGTTTCTCACTGTCATTGTGTGGATCTTATATGGAGTTCTACAGGTGACAAAGTAGTTCCATTGTAATTGCTGGAGGAAGCTTGCGTATTCATTGTGTATTTTCATAGTACATGGGTTTGGATAATAGCAGATATTAAGGCAGCTAATGCCTATTTCTTATTTAAGGTTATCAAATACTAGATTTAGTTTGATTTTATTGAGGCTAAACTAAATTATTTTAAGACACAGTTTTCACCTGATTAGAGGTTTAGATAGAAGTATTTAGGAACAATTTTGGGAACAAAAGAAAAAACCCCTCACAAAAGTGAAGGGCTTTGATTGTCTGTTAAGTATTGTGTGGCGTAGCGGTTACGCTAGCTCCCCCTCAAGGACTCGAACCTTGG
>CATIQX010000139.1 GCA_949531795.1 Cryomorphaceae bacterium
AACGCTTGAATGATTTATTAAAAAAGAATGATACTACTTTTCTTATCAAATTACACAGACATGATTATTCTATGGCTATGAAAGAGAAGTGTAGTCATATTAGAGTATTGGATAATGAAAGTGATATGTATCCCTTATTTTCAAAAGTTGATTTGTTAATCACGGATTATTCTTCTATTTTCTTTGACTTTTTATTGACTGATAAACCGGTTTTATTTTACCCTTACGATATTGATGATTATTTAACTAAGGATCGTTCAATGTATGATAAGTACGATAACGTAACTCCAGGGCATAAGACTTATGATTTCAATGAGTTTTATCAAAAATTAGAATTGTTTTTTAAAGAGCCGATCGCTTTAAAGGAGAGTGTTTTGGATTATAATGCAATTAAAAAAATGTATAATAAACATAATGACAGTGATGCTTCAAAGCGTACTTATCAATTTATTGCATCCAGTTTATAAGAAATATTTTAAATAAAAAAAGCTGAGTAAATGCTCAGCTTTTAAAATCTAAACTGGATAAATTTATCTATATACCATCTATAATGGCATTCAAAGTAGCACTTGGTCGCATAACTGCAAAAGTAGTAGTGGTATCTGGCAAGTAGTATCCTTTCACATTCTCAGCTGAACCTTGGACATTACTAAGCTCGCTAACAATATCATTTTCCTGAGCTTTCATATCAGCAAGCACTTTTTCAAAAGTAGCTTTTAAAGTTGCATCTTCAGTTTGGCTGGCTAACTCATTAGCCCAATACATTGCCAAATAAAAATGAGAACCTCTATTGTCCAATTGTCCAACTTTCCTCATTGGTGATTTTCCATTTTTTAATACATCCTCAATTGCAGTATCTAAAGTCTCAGCAAGAATTTTTGCTTTAGGATTTCCATTCACTTGTGCAAGATGTTCTAAAGAAACAACAATTGCCATAAACTCTCCTAGTGAATCCCATCTTAAATGGCCTTCCTTAGTAAATTGCTGAACATGCTTTGGAGCAGAACCTCCAGCACCCGTTTCAAACAAACCTCCACCATTCATTAACGGGACGATAGAAAGCATTTTTGCAGAAGTACCCAATTCTAAAATTGGAAATAAATCAGTTAAATAATCCCTTAATACATTTCCTGTTACCGAAATAGTATTCTCCCCTCTTCTTACTCTATCCAATGTAAATTGTGTCGCCTCTTGCTGTGAAAGAATTTGAATATCCAAACCATCAGTATCATGTAACTGCAAGTATTCATTTACTTTTTTAATAACTGCGGAATCATGTGATCTTTCAGCATCCAACCAAAAAATAGTTGGCCAGGCAGTAGCTTTTGCTCTATTTACTGCAAGTTTTACCCAATCCTTAATTGGTTCATCTTTTGTTTGGCACATTCTCCAAATATCTCCCTTTTCAACAGTATGTTCTAACAACACATTTCCTAAAGTATCAGTAACTTTTACAATACCATCTGTCTGAATTTCAAATGTTTTATCATGCGAACCATATTCTTCTGCTTTTTGTGCCATCAAACCAACATTAGAAACTGTTCCCATAGTTGTAGGATCAA
>CATIQX010000140.1 GCA_949531795.1 Cryomorphaceae bacterium
ATAAGGCAAAGATACCTAAACCACATTTTGTTTTGTAATTTCGCAAGCTAATAATTATAAGATGTTAAGAACACACAATTGCGGCACATTAAACATTACAAATGTTAACCAAGAAGTAACCCTAAGCGGATGGGTGCAAAAAACACGAGATTTAGGAGGAATGACTTTTGTGGATTTGCGTGATAGATACGGAATTACACAATTGGCCTTTAACATGGATGTAAATGCTGAACTTTGTGTTGATGCCAGAAAATTAGGACGTGAATTTGTGATTCAGATAACAGGAAAAGTTGTAAAAAGAGAAAGTAAAAACAAGAACATTCCAACAGGAGAAATTGAAATTGAGATTAGTGGGCTCACAATACTAAACAAATCAAAAACACCTCCTTTTACGATTGAAAACGAAACGGATGGTGGGGACGAAATACGCATGAAGTATCGTTACCTTGACATAAGAAGAAATCCAATAAAAGAAAACTTACTGCTAAGACATCAAGTATCAAAAGCAACACGAAATTACTTAGACAACCAAGGATTTATTGAAGTAGAAACGCCTTACCTAATAAAATCAACCCCTGAAGGAGCAAGGGATTTTGTAGTGCCAAGTAGAATGAATGAAAAGCAGTTTTACGCATTACCACAATCGCCACAAACTTTTAAGCAATTGCTTATGGTAGGTGGAATTGATAAATATTATCAAATTGTAAAATGCTTTAGAGATGAAGATTTGCGTGCCGATCGTCAGCCAGAATTTACTCAGATTGACTGTGAAATGTCCTTTATTGAACAAGAAGATATCCTGAATATGTTTGAAGGATTAACTCGCCATTTACTAAAAGAAGTAAAAGGAATTGATCTGAATGAATTCCCAAGAATGACTTATGATACTGCAATGAAGCTCTATGGATCGGACAAGCCAGATATTCGATTTGACATGCAGTTTGTAGAAATGAATGAACTATGCCAAGGAAAAGATTTTGGAGTATTTGACAATTCAGAAATTGTAGTCGCGATAAACGCAAAAGGATGTGCTAACTATACAAGAAAACAATTAGATGCATTGGTAAATTTTGTAAAAACACCGCAAGTTGGAGCAACAGGACTTATCTATTGCAAGTATAATGAGGACGGTACATCAAAATCTACAGTAGATAAGTTTTTTGATGAAGATGCTAGAATTGCATGGGCCGAAAAAGCAGGATGTGAAAAAGGTGATTTGCTTTTAATAATGTCAGGAGGCAGAGAAAAAACCAGAAAAGCTTTGGGGACTTTGCGACTACACCTAGCAGAAGAATTAGGACTCAGAAATCCGCAAGTATTTGCCCCATTATGGGTGTTGGATTTCCCGTTATTAGAATGGGATGAAGACAGTGAAAGATACCATGCCATGCACCATCCATTTACCTCTCCAAAGCCAGAAGATATTGCAAAACTAGATACTGACCCAGCAGCAGTGCGTGCCAATGCTTATGACCTTGTTATGAATGGAAACGAGATAGGCGGTGGAAGTATAAGAATACACGATAAAGCTTTGCAACAACTAATGTTTAAGCATTTGGGGTTTAGTGAAGAACAAGCAAAAGAACAATTCGGATTTTTAATGGAGGCCTTTGAATATGGAGCACCCCCGCATGGAGGTGTTGCTTTTGGATTCGACCGTCTATGTGCTATAATGGGTGGTCAAGAAAGTATCCGGGATTTTATTGCATTCCCAAAAAATAATTCGGGCAGAGATGTGATGATTGACTCACCATCCGACATTGATGAAGCGCAATTGAAAGAATTGAGTATTTCCTTAAGAAGCTAGATAGGTTGTAAAAGACTAAAAAATAGTTACAAGAAAATAAGTTTTTGAAAAAGGAAAAGAATTAAGCAGTCTGGGTTTTTCTTTTCTGTAAGTAGAAGAATAGTGCAAAAAGGAAAACAGCAATATAAGGCATAGACATTAAAAACAAAATACCATCATTTAAACCTGCCGCTTTAGTATCGCCTGATTCCAAATTAGCCTCTACAACAGCTTTACACATTGCACATTGACCAATGCTAATAGAATTTAAACAAGTCATTAAAATTACTAGAAGTAATAATTTAATCTTTATCATTTTTTAAAGGTCTTTTGTATTCTGCCATTAGAACATTAATATCATTAATCAGGTCCTTCATCTGAACTTCATTAGTGCCATCATAAGCACCTACAGCATTTCCATTTTTATCAATTCCAGACCGAACCCTTCCTTGCTTATCTATTAGAATAAAGTATTCTGAATGTAAAAATCCGCCAGGAGCTAAAGAATCAACACTTGCATTAACAAAATAATTTGCAGCGATTTTATATAGTTTATCTTTATCTCCAGTTACAAAATCCCAATTAGATAAATTAATATTAATATTTTTACTTTGCATTAAGTCAACATACTCACTTAACTTTTCTGGATTATCATTAGTTGGGTCAACTGTATGAGATAAAAATCTAATATTAGGGAAAGCACTTAACTTGTCTTGTACGTAAGACATGTTTCTTGTCATTATTGGACAAATAGACGGGCAAGAAGTAAAAAAGAAATTTGCTACATAAATAGATCCTTTCAAGCTATCATTATTAATAATCTTATTGTCCTGATTGATAAAGCTAAAGTTATCAATAATGTGATCTGAGTCCCCAACAACTTCTAATTTAATAAAATTATTATACCCCTTTGTTAAATAATTATACATTAAGGCGGGTAAAACCAACAATAAAAAAAGGAGTGATATTTTCTCTATTTTCATAAGTATTTGTCTTTAAATCATTAAGTATGAATGCACTCCTTCGCTTAAAATAATAAACAACAAATAAGGTACTAATACCATAGCTGGTAATAATACTGTCCATTTTAAACTTTTCTTTTCATGTCCTAAATGCATAAATTCAAGAATTATATATGCTGCCTTTATGATAGTTAAAATGATGAATATATGATTTAATAATTTTGTTCCTAAAAAGATTGTATCAACCAAAAAAGGTGGCTTAATCATTCCAAGAGCAACTTCAAAAGCAGTTATAAATAATAATATCCAAAATACCTTCCAAATCCACCAATTACCTTTTGTTTCGCTTGCCATATTTTTTTTTTTAATTATACTAAGTAGAAGAATGTGAAAACAAATACCCAAACTAAATCAACAAAATGCCAATATAGACCAATCTTTTCTACCATTTCATAATGACCCCTTCTAGCGTAGGTGTCCTTTATTACATTAACGAGTAAAATAATTAAAAGAACAACTCCACTAAATACATGAAAACCATGAAATCCCGTAATAAAAAAGAAATAGTCTCCAAACAAAGTATGACCATATTCATTTTCATAAAGATCTGCACCTTTTATAGTTCTTAAGCCACGTTCTTTTAAATATTCAACAGCTACATCATGATCAAGTATCGTTTTATCTGATAGTCGTAGATTAAGGTCTTTTTCTGATGCAAAAGCAGAAATAAAATTATCAAAATCTATATCATCTGAATGGGCTGAATCGTGATGATTACCCTCAGATAGATTATCAATTGAATACATATGTCCATCCTTAAATACATGAGCTAAATTAGAATTTACAAATAAACTATCGTTAATGCTGTAAGAACTACTTCCATTTGTAACAACCGCTCCTTTATCACCATGAATAAAATGCCCCCACTCCCAGGCCTGAGATCCCAAAAACATAGAGCCACCAATAATGGTTAACACAAGCCACAGAATTACCTTATTCTTTTGCATTTTGTGCCCATAATTTACAGCCAATACCATGGTGACAGAACTCATAATTAGTATAAAGGTCATAAGAGCTACGAAAAGTAATGGATGATCTCCATGAAGAAAAGGAAAATGTGTAAATACATCTTCAGGAACCGGCCAACTATCCTGATACTTAAAACGACTAAAGCCATAAGATGCTAAAAAAGCAGAAAATGTCAAGGTATCTGTTATTAAGAAAAACCACATCATTAATTTTCCATAACTTGCCTTGTAAGGCAGGTCACCTCCCTTCCATGCTGGCTTATGATCTTTTATTAATGCTTCGTCCATAATTTTAATTTATTAATTTAATAGAATTTTAAAAAAGTAAAGAGTATTATCCATAGTATGGTTAAAAAATGCCAATAAATAGATGTTAATTCTAAACCCAAATAATTATTAATTGAATATAAATTCTGTTTTGATTTAATTGTACTTATACACAAACCAACTAACCCCCCAACAAGGTGTAGTAGATGAGTTAAAGTTAATATGTATAAAAAAGAGCCTGCTACGTTACTTCCAATCCCAGTTAAGTATATACCCTGGTTTGTTAATTGTTCCCAACCTTTAATTTGAAAGAATGAAAATAACAATCCTAAAATTAAAACTATAAAAACTAAGCCAAATATAGATTTGCCTTTCTTTAATGCTGGTTTTATAAAAAATAGCAACAAACTGCTTAGAATGATTATACCAGTACTTAATACAAAGTAAGTAGGTAGACTAAAATTTTTCCAATTATCAACATCTCCTTTTTCTACTATAAAAGCAGATAACATGCTGGCAAAAAACATTGAAATAGAGACTAATGCCACCCATAAAAGCTGTTTTTTAACTGTATTTTTTAAAGCTATATCCATATATTAATGTTCTATCTCCCCTTCTTTTAATGGCTCAGTTTGCAAAATAAAATCTTCTTCAGCACCTGGCTTTGAATAATCATATGCCCAACGCGTTACAACCGGTAGTTCTCCAGGCCAATTTCCATGTATTCTTTCTACAGGAGTAGTCCACTCTAAAGTGTTTGACTTCCATGGATTCTGAGATGATTTTGTTCCTTTAAATATACTATAAAAGAAATTAAAAAGAAAAAATACTTGAACTATAGCTCCTGCTAAGGCAAAGAAAGTAATTAATTCATTGATGTCCGATAATCCATCAAACATTGGGAAAGCCGAATTAGAGTAATATCTTCTTGGTAAACCAGCTAACCCTAAAAAATGCATTGGGAAAAACACACCATAAGCACAAATAAAAGTTCCCCAGAAGTGTATATAGCCTAAGTTCTTATTCATCATTCTACCATACATTTTAGGGAACCAATGATAAACCCCAGCAAACATTCCATATATAGCAGAAAGACCCATTACAATATGAAAGTGACCTACTACAAAGTAGGTGTCATGTACATTAATATCTAAAGCACTATCACCAAGAATAATACCTGTTAAACCACCCGTAATAAATGCTGAAACTGTTCCTATAGCAAATAACATTGCTGGTGTAAAACGAATATTACCTCTCCACAAGGTTGCCAAATAATTAAATACTTTCACTGCTGAAGGGATGGCAATAAGTAGAGTAGTAAATGTAAATACAGAGCCAAGGAAAGGATTCATTCCAGTCATAAACATATGGTGTCCCCAAACAATAAATGATAAAAATGCAATTAGTAATAAGGCTCCAACCATTGCTTTATAACCAAAAATAGGTTTTCTCGAATTTACAGCAATAACTTCAGATACAATACCCAACGCAGGCAATAAAATAATATATACTTCAGGATGACCTAAAAACCAAAATAAATGTTCAAATAAAATAGGGCTTCCCCCCTCATTATGTAAAGCTTCACCGTTGATAATAATATCTGAAAGATAAAAACTAGTACCAAAAGATCTGTCAAAAATCAGTAATAATCCGCATGATAAAAGAACTGGAAATGAAAGAACTCCAAGTATTGCCGTAATTAATAAAGCCCAAATAGTAAGAGGAAGACGTTGCATAGTCATTCCTATAGTTCTTAGATTTAATATGGTAACTATATAATTTAATCCCCCAAGCAATGAGCCTACAACAAACAATGTAATACTAATTAACCATAAAGTCATTCCGGTTCCAGATCCAGGAATGGCTTGTGGCAGAGCAGAAAGTGGTGGATAAATTGTCCATCCTCCAGAAGCAGGACCAGTCTCAACAAATAATGAGCTAAGTAATACAACTGTAGCAATAAAAAAGAACCAATATGATAACATGTTTAGAAATCCAGAAGCCATGTCTCTAGCTCCAATCTGTAATGGGATAAGAAAATTAGCAAATGTTCCCGAAAGTCCTGCCGTTAGCACCCAAAAAACTAGTATTGTTCCATGCATAGTTACTAAAGCAAGATATTTATCGGGGTTTAAACCTCCTGCATCATTAAGCCATGCTCCTGGCAATAAACTATATAAGATAGAACTTTCACCCGGATTGGCTAATTGAACTCTAAAAATAGCAGACATAAGCATTCCAACAACACCCATAAACATTCCTGTTATCAGAAATTGCTTGGCAATCATTTTATGATCCATTGTAAAGACATATTTGGTAATAAAGCTTTCTTTATGGTGTTCCGACATCTTTATGTTATTTTTGAGTTAATAATTTACTTTCTAAATTTTCCTGGGAATCAAGCCAAACATCATACTCCTCTTGGGTTTCAACAATAAATTTCATTTGCATATTGTAATGCGAGGCACCACAAATTTTATTACATAACAAAATATATTCAAAATCATCTCCTTCAGTTTCTTTCATCTGTGCAGTTGTTTTAGTTGGTGTAAACCCAAACTGAGTAGTCATACCTGGCACACAATTCATTTGCACTCTAAAATGCGGCAAAAAAGCAGAATGTATTACATCTTGAGACCGAAACTTTAATAATACTGGTTTATCAATCACCAAGTGAACCTCTCTAGACATTTTATCATCAGCAGAGCTTGCATCTAGCATATCTACACCAAGAATATTACTTCCTTTAACCAATCTAAAGTTCGCTTTTCCTAAAGTATTATCTTGTCCTGAATACCTTGCATTCCAATTAAATTGCTGAGCATAAACTTCGATAATAGTAGTTGATTCCGAAACATCAACATTCATTGATTTATCCCAAGTTTTAAGGCCAAAAATAATTAAGCTCGTAAGAATTATAGTAGGAACAATAGTCCAGACAACTTCAAGCTTATTATTGTGAGAGAAAAAATATGCTTTATTAGATTTTTTACCTCTGTATTTATATAGAAAATAAAATAGTATAGGTGACAAAACAAAAAAGACAATTAGAATCAATCCCATTGAAATTTTCATCAAAGTATCAATCTGAGCTCCATGAACTGAACTAGCTGGAGGTAATAAAAGGTGGTTCCAAGTTACCATCTGCCAAACAACAAATATTAGAAACCCAAAACCGACTATTAAAAACAATATCCCTTGAGTATTATTATCCTTATCTGTTACCTCATTAACATCCTTATTTTTTATGTCTGACAATAATTCGCTAACCCTAACTATTTGCACTAAAGTTGCCAACAATAAGATTACAACTACAACAATTAATATATTCGTCATTTTTTAGAATTTTTCGGTTGCAAAAATAGAAAATACTATCAATGAAAACTATAATTTTTGTCATATTTTTCATTTATAAACATATTTATATTAATTCTACATGCAGAGAGATTTAATACTAATAATAAAACAAGTGCTTTAGTGATTATCTTCGATATTCCATTCAGCAAAAGATGTGGCCGTTTCAGACAAAACTACTTTACACAAAATCAAATGATTAGGGATTTTAGATTTAATAATAGAAGCAAAGTCCATAACCAAATTCTCTGAAGTTGGCTGGTAAGGCAAGTAAAACACTTTATCAAAAGCCGATAAATCAATATTTGCATGAGGAGAATTAGCGTTTAACACCAAAGAATGATCGTATTTATCGACAATGTCAGGTTTAACAATCTCTTTTAAAATTCCAAAATCCATTACCATTCCATCCTTTACATGCCCCTTTTCATTTTTAACACTACCCTTAATGGTCACGCTTAAGCGATAAGAATGTCCATGTATGTTTTTACACAAACCATCATAGCCATGAAGTGCATGTGCCATCTCGAACTTGAATTCTTTAGTAATTCTGATCATATTTTTTTTTCTAAGTTTAAATTCACTCTTTTATGACTGTAATATATATTTTTATTATCTGTTCCTTTTCTTAATTCCTTTTGTTTATTTAATGGTAAATTAAATATTTCAATGCACTCTAGTGAACAACATTTTTCATATTTTACCTTACAAGAATCACATTGCAGAAATAATAAATTACAATTTACATTTCCACAATTTACATGAGTATCAAATGGATCTCCACATTGATGACAGCTACTAATTACATCATTAGAAATGCGCTCTCCTCTTCTTTCGTCAAACACAAAATTCTTTCCAATAAAATTATTACTTAAAGTTACATCTTTTTTTAATTGTCGTGCATAGTCAATAATCCCTCCATGCAACTGATTTACATCTTTAAAACCATGATGCTTTAAATAGGCAGAGGTTTTTTCACATCTAATTCCTCCCGTACAATACAATAGAATCTGTTTGTCCTCCTTGCCCTCAAGTATCTTTATTACTTCCGGTAGCTCCTCCTTAAAGGTTTCAACATCTGGGCAAATAGCACCTTTAAATTTTCCTATTTCACTTTCGTAATGATTACGCATATCTACTACTGTAGCTCCTTTTTCTAAGGCTTTATTCCATGATTTTGCATCAAGGTGATTGCCAACATTAGTTACATCATATTCATCGATCGGCAAGCCATCAGACACAATTTGCTTACGCACTTTAATAGTCAATTTAAAAAATGAATTACCATCATCTTCCACTGCAATTTTAAAAGCAACATCTTTAAAAAATGGGTTTTGATGTACTAAAATAACAAATTCTTCAAATTTGGATTCAGGAATACTTAATTGAGCATTCACGCCTTCATGCGCCAAATATATTCTTCCTAAAGCGCCTAAGTTTTTCCATGACTCATACAATTCATCTCTAAGCTCATAAGGAGAATCAATAATTACATATCGGTAAAAAGAAACTGTCTTCCTTTTGAAGTCTTCTTGATCTAATAATTTTAAACCTTGTCGCTTGCTTAGTTTATTAAACATATTTTTTTTACCAGTATTCGGATCCATAAATTATCAACAAATTATAATGCAAAGATACAAAATTCTCAATTTTTATTGTAATTAAAATTATCCCTGTATAAATAATGTATAATGTTATATTTGTGCCAATTAAATAACAGATGAAAGAAAGAATATTAATAATAGGTTCTTCAGGTCAAATTGGCACTGAATTGGTCATAGAGTTAAGAAATATTTATGGGAATGACAATGTTATTGCTTCTGATATTCGTCTTTCTTCAGTTGAAGTGATGGAATCAGGTCCATTTGAAAAATTAAACATAATGGACGAAAAATTATTACGAAATATTGTAAAAAAATATAAAATCACACAAGTCTACTTGTTAGCAGCTTTACTTTCAGCAAATGCCGAAAAAAATATAGAATTAGGTTGGAGTTTAAACATGCGATCACACTCTCATGTGTTAGATTTAGCAAAAGACGGACTAATAAAAAAGATTTTTTGGCCTTCTTCTATTGCTGTTTTCGGACCAACATCACCAATGGAAAATACACCACAATACACTGTAATGGAGCCTAATACTGTTTACGGAATTACTAAGCAAGCTGGTGAAAGATGGAATGAATACTATTTCAATAAATTTGGAGTGGATGTAAGGAGTCTCCGTTACCCTGGTCTTATTGGATGGAAAGCAGCTCCAGGCGGTGGAACTACCGACTATGCAGTAGATATTTTTCATCAAGCTATTCAGCATAAAAAATATGAAAGTTTCTTGTCAGAAAATACAGGACTACCAATGATGTATATGACAGATGCAATTCGCGCAACTATTAATTTAATGGAAGCTCCAGCCGTACAAGTAAAAATACGTTCTTCTTACAATTTAGCAGGAGTAAGTTTCACACCAAAACAGATTGCAGAAGAAATAAAAAAACATATTCCTGATTTTGAAATATCCTACAGTCCTGATTTCAGACAAGCAATTGCAGATTCTTGGCCTTCATCAATTGATGATAGTTATGCTAAAAAAGATTGGGGATGGGAATTGAAATATGATTTAGAAAAAATGACTTCCATTATGATGAAAAACTTGAAGGAACAATATACAATCACATCATGATGAGAGAAAAAATTAAAATATATAACACACTTACAAGACAGAAAGAAGTTTTCAAACCTATAGTAAAAAATCATGTAGGAATGTATGTTTGCGGACCTACCGTGTATGGAGACCCCCATCTTGGTCACGCTAGACCAGCAATTACTTTTGATGTAGTGTTTCGTTACCTAAAACATTCGGATTATGCAGTGAGGTATGTACGTAATATAACAGATGCTGGGCATTTAGAGAATGATGCAGATGAGGGGGAAGATAAAATTGCAAAAAAAGCACGATTAGAACAATTAGAACCTATGGAAATTGTTCAATTTTATACTATTAGTTATCACAAGGCAATGGCATCATTAAATTGTTTATCTCCTTCAATAGAACCAAGAGCAACAGGACACATAATTGAACAAATTAAAATGGTAGAGAAAATTCTTGAAAACGGATTTGCTTATACCATAAATGGATCAGTATATCTAGATGTGAATAAATATAATGAAAAATATCCTTACGGAACTTTATCAGGAAGGAATATAGAAGATACCTTAGAAGGAACTAGATTTTTAGATGGGCAATCTGAAAAGAAAAGCCCTGTAGATTTCGCTATTTGGAAGAAAGCAAATCCTGAACATATTATGAGATGGCCCTCCCCTTGGGGTGAAGGTTTTCCTGGATGGCACATGGAATGTTCTGCAATGAGCGAGAAATACTTAGGAAAAACTTTTGATATTCACGGAGGCGGAATGGACTTAGTATTCCCTCATCATGAAGCTGAAATAGCACAAAGCAATGCATGCAACGATTGTAATCCTGTAAATTATTGGATGCACAATAACATGATTACTGTAGATGGGAAAAAGATGGGGAAATCTCTTGGAAACTTTATTAATTTAGGAGAATTTTTTAATGGAAGTCATGAGAAATTAGAAAAAGCATATACTCCAATGACCATTCGTTTTTTCATTTTACAGGCCCACTACAGAAGCACAGTGGATTTTAGCAATGAAGCCT
The DNA here is from genome assembly GCA_949531795.1 of Cryomorphaceae bacterium. GTDB lineage: Bacteria > Bacteroidota > Bacteroidia > Flavobacteriales > BACL11 > UWMA-0277. The sequence continues at coordinate 11,077 of CATIQX010000140.1, forward strand.
TGCAAGCTGCAGAAAAAGGATTTACAAAGCTTATGAATGCAATGGAAACTTTAAGTAATATTTTAGCTTCAGACACCTCAACTTATGACGTAAATACTTTGCAAGAGAAGTGTTACACAGCAATGAATGATGATTTTAATACGCCAATTTTAATAGCTCATCTGTTTGATGGCGTTAGAATTATCAACTCTATAAAAGATGGAAAAGGAAGTTTGAACACTTGTGATTTAGAGCAATTAAAAATAATATTTAAAACCTTTGTTACTGATATTTTAGGATTTATCCCCCATAAAAAAAGTAGTGGGAACGATCTGACGAATGAGGTGATGGAATTGGTATTGCAACTAAGAGGGAATGCTAAAAAATCAAAAGATTTTGATACTGCAGACTTAATTAGAAATGAGTTAGATAAAGTAGGTGTACAAATAAAAGATGGTAGAGAAGGTAGTAGTTGGGAGTTGAAATAGTTGGGAGTTGTTAGAAAAAAATGAATAAACAGAGAATAAAATATATGTCATATCGAACCCTGCTAATCATAACTACTTTATTAATTATCGGCTGTTCCACAGAACCTCAGCAAAAAACTAAACTCGTTTCTAAACCAAAAGCAAAAATTGAAGTCCCAACTTTTAATTCAGATTCTGCTTATGGATTTGTAGCAAAACAAGTTAGTTTTGGTCCTAGAGTAATATCCAGTAAAGGATGGGAGGACTGTGCAATTTGGTTAGAAAAAAAATTTAAAACCTATACCCCAACTGTAATCGTTCAAGAAGCCCCAGTCACAACTTATGATGGTAAGAATCATACTTTAAAAAATATAATAGCTAGCTTTTCTACTGAAAAAAATAACAGAGTAGCCCTTTTTGCGCATTGGGATAGCAGGCACATTGCAGATCATGATACTGAAAACCAAAACAAGCCAATACTTGGCGCAAATGATGGAGGAAGTGGCGTTGGAGTTTTAATAGAAATAGCCAGGCAATTCAGCATTAAAAACCCTAAGATTGGAGTAGATATTATCCTTTTTGATGCAGAAGATTATGGGCAACCTGAAAATTCTGGCTTTCCAATTATGCAAGATTCTTGGTGTTTAGGTTCGCAATACTGGAGTAACAATCCGCACAAAGCAAACTACTTTGCTCAATATGGAATTTTGTTAGACATGGTAGGAGCAAAAGATGCAACTTTTAGGCACGAGCAGATTTCTTCTTATTATGGATCAAATATCTTACAGAAAGTCTGGCGCAAGGCAAGTCGATTAGGCTTTGGAAATCATTTTGTATTTGAAAATGCAAATCAGATATTGGATGATCATTATTATGTAAATACAATTACCGGAATACCAACTATTGATATTATTGAGTATAACCCCGCAACAGAAAGCAACTTTAATCAGCATTGGCATACCCATAAAGATGATATGGACAATATTGACAAAAACACCCTTAATGCTGTGGGGCAAACTTTGCTAGAAGTTATATACAGGGAATAGAAAAAAACAACAAAGTAATAAAATGATAAAATGATAAAATGATAAAAAAACTACTAATTATATCACTTTGCTTATTCTCTTTGAATACTCTTGCTTATGCTTCTTTTCCTATTACAGAAAATAGTAAATCAGACATATCAAATACAATCAACTTTCAAATGGATGAAGAAGAAGGTGAGCCTTCACTTCTTGTATATATTCTTAGAGGAATTTTATTTTTTTCAATACTAGGATTTGGTTTATACTTTTTAATTAGAGCGTGGAGGAGGGCTTGGAGAGATGATATTAGATGGGTTAAAACATTAACATATATTTTATTAGTTCCTGTATTACTAATGCTATTATTAGGTTTAATTTTGTCTATTTCAGGATTTTCTATAGGCTATGGTAATTAATTTTATTTGTAGTACTGTTGATGGTGGGATAATCCATATTAAGACGAAAGATCTAGTTATATCATAAATATTGCTAAAAAATTTTATTAATATTTTCAATTTGCTTTTTTGTAAGCTTCCCGTTTAACCAATCTTTACTAATCTCAGCATCAAACTTCTTGTAGAAATCTATTGCAGGAATATTCCAATCTAACACTTGCCATGTCATTCCATTAAGATTTAATTTCTTGCAAATTTTGATTGTTTCTTCAAATAATTTAGATCCAATTCCATGCCTTCTGTATTTTTCTTTTATTACAAAATCTTCAAGAAATAAAAATTTTCCTTTCCATGTTGAGTAGCGAATCCAATAAAAAGATATGCCAATAATTACAGAATCTTTTTCGGCAACTAAAAACCAAAACCAAGGGTGAGAACCAAAACCATCTTGCTCTAAATCGTGTAAAGTAATCGTTACTTGATCTATTGCGTTTTCATAATCAGCTAATTCCTTTATTAATTTTAGAACTGATGGTAAGTCATCTTTTACTCCTTCTCTAATCGTTATATTCATAATGCTAAAATATGTAATCTAATTTAAGATCCTTTATTTAAATGTAACATACAATTTTGAGTTTTTAGATTTAATTTATTAATAATACTAAAAGTTATTTTGCATAGTTTTTTTAATAAATATCTATACATTTGCAAAATAAATTAACTAATAAATAAAAATGAAAAATTCACAAAAACTAATTACTGGAATTATCTTATCATGCCTATTTGCTTGCTCTGGTGAAAAAACAAATACTGAAAAATCAGACCAAAAAGAGATAGAAACTGTAGAAAAAGTTGTAGAAAAAAAATGGGAAACTTTTAATATAGGTGCTGTAGGTAATACAATGTCAGAAATGAAATATGATTTAGAAAGTATTACAGTAAAGGAAGGTAGCTGGGTTAGAATAAATTTGGAAAATCAAGGGATAGATAATTCAATGATGCATAATATTGTATTTATAAACTATGGAACTAGAAAGATGGTTGCTAGTGAAGCAATAAAAATTTGGCCATCTCAAAATTTTGTTGCTAATAAGAAAAATATTATTGCTTACTCAGGAGTTGCTAAGCCTGGAGAGTCCGTAACACTAGAGTTTAAAGCTCCAAAGAAAGGTAACTATGAATATTTATGTACTTACCCTGGACATGCAGAAATAATGCGAGGTTATTTCTTTGTTAAATAAAAAGCTGTTTTTTTAATATAAATTAAGCCTGCTTAAATGAGCAGGCTTTTTTTATTTAACACCAAATTAGAAAATAAATTTATACTGAAAATGATTTGTAATCGCACATATTTTGATAAAGAAGATGAAAAAAAAATTAATGAAATTTTAGGCGATAGTTTTAGCTTTTTACAAACTTTAAAGTTAAGAGGAGTGGGGTCTAGCAGGTTTATCGTTCATTCTGTTTCAGAGAGTTTATCTCATACTATTAACAAAGTTTCTGACATAAATTATTGTAGCATTGAATTAAGACCCTCTGGCATCATAGTAAATATCACACAACAACTTAATTTATTTTCATGGCTTATACCCTACTACAAACTAGTAATATTTAATAGTGATACTTTTAGTATTCATGCAGATGGATCAAACATTAAAATAGTAAAAGATAAAAACTATTTAAACAATAAAAATTTCATTAGTAAAATGATAAAATTAAAAACTAAAGCTATAATTGTAGATTAAATATTTTCTTTCTAATTTAAATAATTATTAATTAAGTTTGTTTTATGAAAAAACCGTTATTAGTATTTGTAATATTCTTAGCATTTAATATCTCCAATGCTCAAACATGGCAAAAATCATTCAGTGCTGGTAATTATGATATTAATGGTCAGTACCTAGGTGGATCTGAAGTAATGCAACTAGTTAGTCATAAAAAGAAGTTATATGCATCTATTGGTTATTGGCAGGATGCAACTAATATTTGGTATGGCGGGAGTAATTCTAGTATAGGGTGGGGACAAATTATTCGAAAGGATAATTCAATTGGAAATTGGCAAGAAGATTTTAAATTTGGATCAAATTATTTAAGACCAGAAGTATTAAAACAATTGATTTTTACTAAAGATGCTCAAGGGAATCTATTAGCTTCTGCCGACACTCTACTAATAGCAGCAGCATATTCAACTAATTATATTACTAATACAGTGTCGACAAAAGCGTTTGTAAGAAACGACATTAATAATACATGGGAAGAAAGTTTAATTTTTCAAGGAGGATTGCCTGCTGGTGAGAATTACTCAATACGTGATATTCAAGTTTATACTGATCAAATAACTGGAATTGAAAAAATCTATATATCAGTAGGTGTTCATGGAATATTTACAGGAAAATATAACCCTAATATTTCAGGAAATATTAATTGGAATTCTGTTCCTGAAATTGGTCCACTAAGCATTAGATCTTTAGGGATTACCCAAGCCAACAATTCATTATATTTTTCTTCTGGGAATAAACTTTACAAAAGAGATGATGGCGTCAATTTTTCATATTCTGTTATTCATAATTTTAGTGACTTAAGCGCAAATATTAACTCTGCAGTTGGTGGAATTAGAGGGCTAACTACTATTTCAAATCCAAATAGTAATGATGAAGCACTTTTATTAATGTGGTGTCCTGATGGTCAATCAAAAGGAACGATCTACCGCCTTGAGCCAAATGGAAATGGAGGGTTTGATCGTTATTATGAAATTAAAATCTCATTATTGGTTGAAAATTATTTAGCCGGAAGTAGTGTTAGTTATCTTTTAGGGGCATATAATGATTTTTATGAATATACGGATCCAATAACTAATGACACATATCACATTATTGGATTTGAATCATTTATTTCAACAGCAGTACAGCATCCTGCCTGGAATGGATATTACTCAGGTGCATTATTTGCTAAACGAGACAACAATATGCAGTACACTCTAGAAGAAGTGAATGGCACTATTGGAATAAATGATACGGCTCTTGTCTCGATTAGATGTTATGTAAAATCTCCTTTTGATAGTGATGAGTCAATCTATTTTGGAGGATTTGATCCAAATAGTAATATCGCTACAAATATGGCTTGGATTTATAAAAAAACTTATCAAAACACTTCTATAAGTGAATTACCAACAACAAAAGAATTGCTAGAAGTTGTAGACCTGCTAGGCAGAAAAACAGAAAAAATAAAAAACTCCCTTTTATTTTATATTTATAATGATGGAACGGTAGAGAAGAAAGTCATTATTGAATAGATAAAACCTCACTTGTTTGAAAGAGGTGCTTTCTATTAGCACTTACTTTTCTAAGTTCGGTTTTGCTAAACAATAAATTTAATTTATCTTTACAAAAATTAGACTAAATAGTTTTTTTAATTTTACAATATTTCAATTATCTATCGTTATATAAAATATGAAAAAAATATTTACGAGTCTGATATTCTTAGCTATAGTAACGAATATCTATGCGCAAAAAAAATACACTATAAGTGGATATGTTACTGATAAGAGTAATGGGGAGAGCATAGTAGGGGCTAACATTTATTGCACAGCATTGAATCTTGGAGTTACATCAAATACTTATGGTTTTTATAGTTTAACAATTCCTCAAGGTAAATATGATATATCATTTACTTTTATTGGCTACCAAAAACAAGATAAAAACTTTGATTTAAAGTTAGCTGTAAGTCATGATATTGAATTTGAAATTTCACCAATTAATATACAGGAAATATTAGTAACTGGAGAGAAAAGTATTGTTGATAAAACACAAACATCAATGATTGAAGTTCCTATTGAACAGATAAGAACTATCCCTGCTCTATTAGGAGAAGTAGATATTTTAAAAGCCATACAGTTATTACCCGGAGTACAATCAAGTGAAGGGAGCTCAGGTTTTTATGTCAGAGGTGGTGGCCCTGATCAAAATTTAATTTTACTTGATGGAGTACCTGTTTATAATGCATCACACATAGGTGGTCTTTTTTCAGTTTTCAATGCAGATGTCATTAAGAATGTACGCCTTACAAAAGGAGGATTCCCCGCAAGGTTCGGGGGCAGGCTTTCCTCTGTACTTGAAATTGATATGAGAGAAGGTAATATGAAGGGATTTAAGGGAGATGCAACACTTGGTTTGATTTCTTCTAAATTAACTCTTGAAGGACCAATCATTAAAGATAAAACATCCTTTATAGTTTCCGGAAGAAGAACTTATGCCGATTTGCTTGCTAAACCATTTATGCCGGCAAGTACAGATCTAACTTTGTATTTTTATGATCTTAATGCAAAGATTAATCATAAGATATCTAAGAATGATAGGCTTTACTTAAGTGCTTATATGGGTAATGATGCTTTTGGGGTAGATTTCGATAGCAGCCAAGAAGGAAAGGGAGACGGATCTTCAGATAACAGCATTTTAAATTTTGGTTTAGGTTACGGAAATTTGACATCTACATTAAGATGGAATCATTTGTTTTCTGATAAGCTTTTTAGCAATACAACATTAACCTATAGTAGATATTCTTTTAACACAAATTTTGGCCTTACAACAAATAATACAAACGAAAATATAGCTATTAATTTTGGCTATCTAGCAGGAATTGAAGACCTTGGAGGTAGAATAGATTTTGATTATATGCCAAATCCTAATCATGATATTAAATTTGGGACATCATATACTTACCATCATTTTTTCCCAGGAGAGGTAAATCAAAATATTAATATTCAGTCATCTGATACAAGTCAGAATTTCTCTTTAGATACGATACTTAACTTTTCTGGAAATACTAACGTTCATGAGATGTTTTTTTATGTGGAAGATAATGTAAAAATTACAAGTAGATTAAAAGCAAATATTGGTTTGCATATTGGTTATTATTCATTAGCAAATAATAGCTCAAATAATAATATAGGACTAATAGATAAAATTAATAATGAAAATAATTTCAGTCTTCAGCCTAGAGTATCCGCTAGATATTTGCTGAATGAAAATTGGTCGTTAAAAGCATCATATGCTAAAATGGAACAAAATATTCATTTATTATCCAATTCCTCAGTTGGTTTTCCAAGTGACATTTGGGTACCAGCTAT
>CATIQX010000141.1 GCA_949531795.1 Cryomorphaceae bacterium
AAAGAATTATCTAAATTACCAGAAGCTCTAAATTGATCTGCCTTAGCACCTTCTTTTAATTCAGACTTTAGTAATTTACCAACTTCCTTTAAAGCTAACCTTAGATTCTCTCCCTCCATATTATGATATTGATTGTCCTAGTCCATCATTGTATAAGAAATTAACCTCATCCTTAGTTAGCATCCTTTTAAACATTGAAAACTCGTCATACTCTACCTTTGGTTTGTATTGACTAGTACTCGCACTACCTATAAATAAGTTTGTAGGATTATTTGTCATTCCAAAATATTTAATATCTGGTTTAAAGTAATTAAATACACCACCATAATATTGGTTGTTTAGGTATATTCTAATTGGTCTAGTCACCTCATCATTAGGCAAACCACTATAAGTTACACAAACGTGATTCCATCCATTATTAAGCGTAGTCTTTAGAGCGTGATATCCCCTCTTCTCTTCTCCTACACCATCCTCAGTTATTCTATAATCCGTTAGACTAAATAAAATATTAGATGTATCGAATTTCTGAACACCATTTTCGTAAATAACAGAAATACTAGCTCTAAAAGAAGAACCTAAAGGGTTTCCGTTATCTGCACCAAATAAAGGTATATTCAAAAATTCTGGAGTTGTTGGAATATCAACCTTAAACCAAATACTAACACTAAAAGGATGGTCTTCAGAATTACTGTAATTAGTAGGGTCGGAGTGTGTATTTCCAGTTGTAAATTCATAAGTGTTTGGGAACTTAATCATTTGTCCATAGTTTTCTCCAGAACCAGAGTTAGCTCCAAGATTTAACGAGCTATCTATTAAACCAGTTCCTTCATAATTTCTAGCACTATCTAATAACCATTGTCCATAAGTATTATCTACTAAATTTATCAAAGGGTCTGCATCTGTATTGTTGAATTTGCAGTAAACTATAGCATCATCTAATGTTGGGTTGGTTTTAATAACCGACTCATTTGTAGATATATTTAAACTTCCAGATAAAACGCTGTCGTGAAGAATCTCATCGGTAAATTCAGAGAATGCACCTGAAGAGTTAAATACCCTAATCTTGTACTCATACTCACCATCATTATCAATACTTGTAACAGATAGTCTTGAGCTAAAAGCACTTTCGTTTCCGTTAAAGTAAATGGTATCGTGCAATAAGCCTTGCCTATACACTTCTGCTCCAGCAATTACCCCATCATAATCCCTTAGCCTAAATGCTATTGTTAAAGAAACTCCTTCCTTAGAGGAGGTTGTCAAGTCATAAGGAGGTAGTAATTCTCCGCTAGTCTGATTTGTAGCTTGAAAAGCAAAAGTTCTAGTGTCTGTACCTGCTTCATTTGTGGCAGTAATAGTCACTTCAAAAGAAGAACCTTCTATAACACTTTCTGAAGAATTTAATTGTCCACTAATTACCCCAGTCGCAGTATCTAATATAAGACCACTAGGTAATGCTGTAGACCCATATAGGGTAGGGTTGTTTCTAGCATTTATAACGTAAGTAAAAGAGTTATCTAATAGAATGAAATTTACTGAATGAGCTATAATAGACGGTAAATCACCATAACTCGGAATTACATCTCCTCCTCCATTACTTAATCCGTTGGAGTTATCAGTGTTATTACATATACTGACTCCATTAGGAATCTCTATTGATATATCAACACTCCAACCAGCTAATTGATTGCTAAAACGCTCTTTAAATGGCTGTGCTGATGGCTGAGTAGTTACTTGATATTTTGATTCAAATAAATC
>CATIQX010000142.1 GCA_949531795.1 Cryomorphaceae bacterium
CCATACTAGCACTAACTGCTTTTCCTTGTGGGTCTAATAATGATTTAAGTGGCATTACATCTATTTCGGCTCTGAACTTCATAATTATAGTATATTATTTAATAGTGATAAAATCAGATACAAAATTACAATAAATGGTATAGCAGCAAACTGAAAAACGAATAATAATAGCACTGCTGATAAAATAAGTATAATTCTGAAGATGTTTAACCTAGAAAACAGGCTTTCTTCTTGGCTTATTTTAAGAGAAAATAAAGGAATTTCAGCTACTAAAAGTAAAGATAAAATTACTGTAACCCCAATTAATAATTCTGTACTCAACCATATACCATATTCTTTTCCTATCATTGGAAAGGATGCAATAAAAATTGCAGCAACTGGAGTTGGTAATCCAATAAAAGAAGTCGTTTGCCTAGTGTCAATATTAAATTTTGCTAGGCGAATAGCAGAAAAAAGGGGGATTAAAAAAGCAATTAATGATGGAAAAAAATTTGGTTGGGATATGTCAGATTGATTAAGTGAGTTATTAAGAATTTCAAATGTATTGAAAATGGTACTGTCAATTAGTTGGAACAAAATCATTCCTGGTGCCACCCCAAAAGTAACCATGTCCGCCATGGAGTCTAATTGTTTTCCGAACTCACCACTTACATTTAAAAGGCGTGCTGCTAGTCCGTCAAAAAAATCGAAAAAGGCACCAGCAAAAATCCAAAGTGATGCAATGGCTATGTTTCCTTGAATGGCAGAGAATATTGCTAAAAGTCCACACATTAAATTGGCAAGTGTAATTATATTTGGGATATTTCTTTTGATTGCATTCATATCAGCAAAAATATGATTTTATTTGTAACCATTATGAAAAAATTACTTGCAGCAGTATCTAGCGGATTATTATTGGCATTTTCTTGGCCATCAATAGGTGTTTTTCCACTTATCTTTTTTGCTTTTCTTCCTCTATTAATATTTGAGGAAAGGGCTGAAAAAGGAAAATCTGTCTTTGGGTATGGATATCTTGCTTTTCTTATTTTTAATCTAATCACAACCTATTGGGTGTGGCATGCTACTCCTGGAGGTTCAGTTGTCGCTTTCTTGCTTAATTCTTTGCTAATGGCTTTTGCTTTTTATGTTTTCCATAAAATTAAAAAAGCAACAAAGCCAAGGTTGGGCTATTTGGCATTTATTGTGTGTTGGTTGTCTTTTGAATACCTGCACCTGAATTGGGATTTGTCATGGCCTTGGCTAACGCTAGGGAATGTTTTTGCTAATGCGCCTAGTATTGTTCAGTGGTACGAATATACTGGTGTTTTGGGTGGTTCGCTTTGGGTGTTATTAGTGAATGTTTTAGTATTCAAAGCTTGGACTGCTGATTCCGGTAAACGAAAATGGATTTTTCCAGCTTTTGTGGTGGTATTTCCTGTATTAATTTCTTTTTATTTGGGGGCAACTAAGGATTTGATAATGGGAAAAAGCACACATGAAATTGTAATTGTACAGCCTAATGTCGATCCTTATACTGATAAATTTAATGTTGGGTATGAGCAGCAGTTGGCTGATTTTATTGTCTTAGCAAAAACAAAATTAACCCAGAATACGGCACTCTTAATTGGGCCTGAAACTGCATTGCAAGAAGGGATTTGGGAAAATAAATTAGAAGTCAGTTATAGTGTAAGGGCTTTTAGGGAATTACAAAAACAGTTTCCTAATTTGAATATTTTAGTAGGAGCCTCAACTTATAAAATGTTTGGTCATGGGGAGCAAAAAACGGCAACTGCTCGCCAGCTTAGAAATAAGCATGTTTATTATGATGCCTATAATTCAGCTGTCTTTATTCCTGATTCTGGACAGGTGCAAGTGTATCATAAAACCAAGTTAGTTCCAGGAGCTGAAAAAACTCCTTTCCCAAAGATTTTGGATAAATTGGCTAGTCTCATGTTGGATTTAGGTGGGACTTCTGGCTCTTTAGGAACTAAAAATAAAGTGCATCAGTTTGAAGTTAATGAAATGAGCATACAGCCACTTATTTGTTATGAAAGTATTTATGGCGATTTGCAAAAAGAAAATACAAACCTGATAGCTATTATTACCAATGATGGTTGGTGGAAAAATACTGCAGGCTATAAGCAGCATTTTGAGTATGCTAGGCTTAGGGCTGTTGAGCAAAGAAGAATGATTGTTCGTTCAGCTAACACAGGAATTTCTGGTTTTATTTCACCTTATGGTGAAGTGATTGAAAGTACAAATTGGGATGAAGCTATTTGTATTGCTACTGATGTTGAACTAAATAATGAAATTACTTTTTACAGTATTTTTGGCGATTACCTTGGTAGGCTATCTGTTTTTGTAGCGGCTATGCTATTTATAGTTGCTTTTGTAAAAGGGAGATTGAAGAAATAAAAAACTCACTTTTAATGAATGGGTTTTAAATTATTTGTAATGCTAATATTTAATTTATTCTATTGAATCAGTATTACTTTTGATGTCAATTTCTTCAATTACAGCGTCTATGATGCTGTCTACATTAAGACTATCATCTTCTATTTTAATACATTTTATTTTTCCAACTGGTGTGTCAATTATTTCTACACTATCCATTTTTGGATTATTAATAGTAAAGGAAAAATTATTTTCTGATCCAATGTTTGTGGCAAATAAATAGCCTAATAAAACAATAATAAGTATCCAAGTTAATGGCTTTTCGAGATTTTCCATAGTTTAATTTTTGATTAGTAGGGCACTAAATTACTAAAAATAAATTACTTAAGGTTTTGTGGAATGGTGCAAACAGGTATAGCGTGCATTTTGTGTTGGTTTGCTTGGTTGAGTTTTGTGTAAATTTGAAGTACTTGTTTTTCTCTTGCTGTTATGGCGTTTTTATCTCCATCAAAAGCCATTGCCCATTCCAATTCAGCATAGCTTGCGCCTATTTGTTCTTCATCAGTTTTTTCATCTCCCCAAAGTCCGTCAGTAGGGGCTGCAGTTATGATCTCATTATTTATGCCTAATATTTTTCCAAGTGCATATGTTTCTGATTTTAATAAATCAGCAATAGGGCTAATATCCACTCCTCCATCACCATATTTTGTAAAGAAACCAATCCCAAAATCCTCTACTTTATTTCCTGTTCCTAATACAAGTGACTGGTTGCTTTGTGCAAAATAATAAAGCGTAGTCATTCTTAGTCTTGCTCTGGTGTTTACTAAAGCGAGTTCGTTTTGAGTTTCATTTTCAGGTAGTTGGCTAGTGAAACTGTCAAAAACTGAAGATAATTGTAATTCTACAGAGCTAACATTATCAAAATTTTCTTTTAACCAAGCGATATGTTTTAACCCTCTTTCTACTTGTATTTTGTTTTGATGAATAGGCAATTCTACACAAAGTAAAGGTAAGCCTGTTTTGGCTGCAAGTGTTGATGTTACTGCTGAGTCAATTCCACCTGAGATGCCAATTACAAAACCTTTTACCCCTGCATTCTGAGCGTAGCTTTTCAGCCAATGGCTAATATGATTTATTATTGCTGTAGTTTGCATAATGTTTGCAAATGTAAAAGAAAACTTCTTAATTTGCCAGATGAAACCTATAGTCTTATTTCTTTCCGTTACA
>CATIQX010000143.1 GCA_949531795.1 Cryomorphaceae bacterium
GAAAACCTAGAGTTAGATTCTGAAAAATATACTTTTCACTATCTATGTTGGATCGCTCCTTTGAGCATAGACGAAAGTATTTCTGAGTATGCCTGCCGTTTGAGTGCAAGTATAAAAGAAAAGAATCCTGTTTTAATAGGGGTCTCTTTTGGGGGGATCTTAGTTCAAGAATTGGCACCCTTTGTGCAACCAAGAAAAGTTATCATCATTTCTAGTGTCAAAAGTCATGATGAATTGCCTTATAAATATAAAATTGCACGACATTCTAAAATTTATAAAATATTTCCATTAAAAATTATTGAAAACTTTGAAGATTATACTAAATACTTCTTAGGAAGTACTCTCAGTAAAAAGGCAGTGCTGTATCAAAAATATTTATCCGTAAGAAATAAGAAATATTTAAAATGGTCGGTATCTGCTATGATTCATTGGAAACAAACCAATCCGATCGAAAATATTATCCATATTCATGGAACAAAAGACCCAATTTTCCCTGTCAAAAACATTCAAAATTATATAGAAATTAAAGAAGGGACCCACATAATAATTTTATCAAAAGCGAAGAAGATATCTAAAATTATTGATACTATTTTATCTTGTTAATACTCTGCTCTTTTCTTACATTAGTGCAACAAATAGACCTATGAAGTTTTTAAAACATATTATTTTTTTCATCTGTATTGGTATAATACCAGTACTGTTTTATAATGCCATTCACAAATCAGATTCAGATCCTGAAATACAAACACACCGTTCGTATAAAATAAAATCGATAAAGCTTCCTGACAGTCTTAACTTAGCAGGAGAGCGTGTTCCTATTGAAATAAACGATGTAAAAGAAAGAATGGAAAGAGAGCTCTTGGTAAACACTTATTGGCAATCTAATGGAATTCTACTCCTAAAAAGAGCTCATAAATATTTCCCTATCATAGAGCCTTTGCTAAAAAAATATAATTTACCAGATGATTTTAAATTTCTCGCCTTAGCGGAAAGTGGCTTTACGGATGAAACCTCTTCTGCAGGAGCCGCAGGTATGTGGCATTTTATGAAAAGGACCGGAAAGGAATATGGTTTAGAAATAAACAATAATGTAGATGAACGTTACAATATTGAAAAAGCGACAGCGGTGGCTGCGGCTTATTTAATAAAATCAAAAGAACGCTTGGGATCTTGGACATTAGCTGCTGCTGCTTACAATGCTGGAAATTATGGAATTTCAAAAAGGTTAGCCGCTCAGCGTGTAGACAACTATTATGATGCAAAATTACCGAATGAGACAGAGCGGTATGTTTTTCGAATTTTAGCTTTAAAAGAAATTATCTCAAACCCTAGAAAATATGGTTTTGTTTTTGATAAAAGTGATTTATATACTGTTGAGAAAACACGGACTGTCATGGTAGATACTGTAATCACCAACATTACGCTATTTGCCGAGAAATTTGGAATTAATTATAAGGAGTTTAAAATTCATAACCCTTGGTTGCGTGAAAATAAATTACGCAACAGAAGTAGAAAATTATATGAAATTAAAATACCTATAAAATAATTAAGTTGCTCCTTTTGGGATTTTTTTTATAAGCCCCTGCCTTAAATATCTGCTCTATTTTGCCTGCAATACTTCAAAAAAAATACTGCGTGTGTACAAGCCTTGATAGCTGCTCACAGCATGAGTTTAGGACATCAAAAAAGCCTATCAATTAGTTGATAGGCTTTTTTGATAAAAAATTAAATAGTAATAATATATAATTATATAACTCTTACGTTTACTGCGTTTAATCCTTTTCTTCCATCTTGCAAGTCAAATTCAACCTCATCGTTTTCACGAATTTCGTCTACTAATCCTGACACGTGCACAAAGTGCTCTTCATTGTTTCCTTCTTCAGTGATAAATCCGAATCCTTTAGATTCATTGAAAAATTTTACGGTACCTTTATTCATTATAATAAAATTAAATATATTGTCTGTTTAATTACAAAC
>CATIQX010000144.1 GCA_949531795.1 Cryomorphaceae bacterium
AAGTATAATTCTTTAAAATACTCAAAATGCTTTCCAGGAATTATCATTTTCCAAATATCTTTTTTGGGGATTATGTTTTTATCTGCAAGTCTTTTTCCATCCACATAAGTTCTAAATATAAAAGCATAAAAAAATAAGAGTAAAACAAATAATGTTGAATCCACCAAGTCTATTCTACTTAGCCATATTAATATTCCAATAGGTGATAAGATTGTGAAGTAGTAGATAAATAAATTTTTCATATTCTTTTTAATTTTTTCGATTCGACTTTCGATTCCGAAATGATGCTTTTTCGACAATATTTGATTTCGTAGTTTTAAGGTTGTTTGTCTCAATTTTATTTCTACAAACTTGCTTAAATTCTGTTCTATGTTTTCTCCTTTTTCATAATAGTTTTAAGTTCATATTCCTAAGGATTAAAATGATTTTTGAGCTGGGCAACTACCTTTTTAATCTTTTCTACAGAGGACTCGAGATAATCGTGTTCTGGTATACTAGTGATGCCATTTAAATGAAGTACATTCTTTTGGGCCGGACTTTTGCAAACTTCATTGCCTGTCATATGAAATTCAGTGCAACCAGAATAGAAAAGGTTTTTAATATTTGCTTCATTGATTCCACCTCCCGGCAGTATCATAATTTTGTTTTCAGCTAATTGGTTTAAATTAGTGATGATCTCACTGGCATTGGCAACACTTTCATGACCTCCGGAAGTTAATACTCGATCAACATTTAGTGATATTAAATTTTCAAGCGATTGAAATAAGTTAGGGGTGAGATCGAAAGCTCTATGAAAAGTAAAAGGAAGTGGGCTACTAAGTTCAATCAATTCCTTAGTCTGGGTCATTGCTATCGTATTATCTTTATTTAATACACCTGAAACAATGCCATCTACTCCCATTGCTTTGCATGCGATAATATCTTCTTTGATAATATCGAATTCGAGGTCAGAGTAAATGAAATCACCACCTCTAGGTCTTATTAACACGAATAGCTGAATATCTAGAAGCGCTCTAGCTTTTTTTATTGATCCATAGCTTGGGGTAGTACCAGACTCCCAAAGGCTGCTACATAATTCTACTCGGGTAGCTCCAGCTTCTTGAGCATTAAGTGCTGATTGAGTAGAGTTAGAACAAATTTCTAATGTGTAATTCATGTTGTTTTTTTAAAAGCACATAATTATAATTCAGTTTTTGTAAGGTTAAGCTCTTATTGTGCCAATGAAGCCTAACGTGTTTGTGTATGATTAGTTGTAGGTTGATTTAACTTTACCTTCTCTTCTCAATCATACTCTTTTGGCTTGCTCTAACTTTGGTATAGCTCTGAAAAATAATTAATTATACAAGGTTTTAGGCACAGATTTCATTCTTTTTTAGTCAGTACTTTTTAAAAATTCAGAAGCTACTTTTTGATAAAAAACAACATCTAAATGATGTTCCCTAAAAAATCACCAACAAATATGCAAGCCTTTAAAAATGCTCCCAAATTAGATTGATGACTACCATCGCGCATAAATAATTGAATATTTGGCCTTCATGTTCTAGCTAATTTCCAAGCTTCTCCAGCCATAATAAGTCCACAATCGTTTTCTTTTGATGCTTGAAGAATTTCATTATTGTTTATTTTTAATTGTTTACAACGTCCTTTTGTATAGTTTCGTTACGAAATTGTCCGCAAATACTATTCTGAGATAATCAATTCTTCATTGCAAGATAGGAATTTTCAACAAAAAAATATTCTGAAATGAATTATAGTCGCTGTTGTAACTAGTTGTTATTGTTTATCAATACTATGTTTTGCATAATTATACCCAAGAGCTTCATATCGTATTACAATATGTTGCAAGCGCATCCGAAAATCTTCCCAGTTTCTATTTTTTTTTGATGACCATACTACTTCTGACAAAGCAGTCATTCTTGGCAATACGTTATATTCAACTAGATCCCAAGATGGCATGTACTCTGTCCAAACGTTTCCTTGCGCTCCAAGAATATACTTTTTTTCCTCAGGTGTTAACACTGAAGGAGTTGGTTCGTACGAATAGACTTTTTCAACAGAGGTATATCTTTTACTACCCGTAAGTGCTTCTTTCTTTTGTTCCTCTCCACCTACTTGGTAGTAATCAAAATAACAATGTGTTCCTGGGGTCATTATTACTGTATGGTGCTGTTTAGCTGCTGCAATACCTCCTTCTATACCTCTCCATGACATTATGGTTGCATTTGGTGCTATTCCGCCTTCGAGAATTTCATCCCAACCAATAATGGTTCTGTCATTAGCGTTTAAGAATTTTTCTATTCGTCTTATAAAATAACTTTGCAATTCATTTTCATCTTTAAGTCCTTCTCTTTTTATTACTTCTTGGGCATAAGCGCTTTCTTCCCATTCTTTTTTTAAGACTTCATCACCGCCAATATGAATAAACTTACTTGGAAAAAGCGCCATTACTTCACTTAATACATCTTCTAAGAAAGCAAATGTTTCTTCTGTAGGTGCAAATGTTTCATTGAAAATACCCCATCTTTTTGCTACTTCGTAGGGCCCTTTAGTATTTCCAAATTGAGGATAAGCGGCCAAAGCAGCTGAGGAATGCCCTGGAAGTTCTATTTCAGGAATTACCGTAATATGTCTAGCTCCAGCATAGGCAACCACCTCTTTTATTTCTTCTTGAGTATAAAACCCTCCATACTTTATATCATCATAGGTATAAGGTGCATTTCTTGTGCCGGCAAGACCAACGGCCGTTCCTTTTCTAAAACCTCCAACTTCGGTTAATTTGGGGTATTTTTTAATTTCGATACGCCATCCCTGATCTTCTGTTAAATGCCAATGAAAGGTATTCATTTTATGCATGGCTATTAAATCTATATACCTTTTAACAGATGCTACTGAAAAAAAATGACGTCCAACATCTAAATGCATCCCTCTATAAGCGTATCGAGGACTATCATTAATTTCTACTGCTGGAATTGTTATTTCTATTGCATCATTGTCACCATTCTCAATTTTTATGGGCAATAACTGCAGCAACGATTGTATGCCATAAAAAATACCGGTAGCAGTTTTCCCTGAAATAATAATAGCATCATATTCTACGGACAACGTATAACCTTCCCTATTAGCAATAGTATGGTTAAGTTCTAGCTTGATGTTTCCGTTTTTGTTAGCAGAAGAATCAATCGTAAGATCAACACCTAAAGTTGTATTTAATATTTTAGAGAGGTACCCCGCTTCTTGAGCTAAGCTTTTTACACAAATTATTTTTGTTTTTGAATTTATCAGAAAACGACCTTTAGCTATGTTCAGTTCTTTAGGTTTTGGAATTATCTGATAATCATCATCTGAATTTACTGTTTCTTGATATTTACTTGAACAAGAAACAGCTAATATACTGGCTACTATAAAAATTATATTTTTCATCAATAAATTTATTTTTTTAATTGATTACGGTTAGTATATTCTTAGTGCTACCTTACAGCGAGCATTATCGTATATACACTATTCTCTGTAGTTTTTCTTATTCCAACATATTTGCAAGAACATTATAGTATCTGTTCGCAATGAATTCAGCACCTGCTTCATTGTAATGCACATCATCTGCTAGTAAACCATCATTAAATCCTGTAAACATATCTATTGCTATTAGTGGTGATGTAGTTGTTGTTTTATTTACTACAATATTTAAAACTTCTTGCTGCATTTGTGTAAAAAAACCTGTCAATTCAGCATTCATTATATCAGTTCTACCTGGAGCCATCTGCTCAAGGATAATTGTGATATTTGGATTATCGGCTCGAAGAATATCAATTATGTTATTGATATTAGATACTGCTTGTGAATAGGGTAATCCCTGAAGCGCATCATTACCACCTGGCGAACTTAGTAAAACAATATCAGCAGAGCCTGTTTGATTTAACCAATCACCAAGATCATCTAGTATTTCACCCGAAGTCCATCCACCTCTACCTTCGTGGTCTATATCAAAATTCATATTGTTAAATATTGGATAAGAAGATGCGTCAGTTTGAGTTCCAATAAAATCAAAAATCCAATTATTTTCTTTTAAGTC
>CATIQX010000145.1 GCA_949531795.1 Cryomorphaceae bacterium
AAAGAAAAATTTACTGTTCAAGTTCAAAATATGTCAGTAACAGACTCCCCTATAATTATAACTCAGAGCGAATTTATGAGAAGAATGAAAGAGCAACAGCAACTATCTGGAGGTGGAGGCATGCAAATGTTTGGATCAATGCCCGAATCATATAATTTAGCCATTAATTCAAATCACGATTTAATTAGTAAGATTCTTGATGAGAAGACAAAAAATAAAAGAACTAATCTAATTAACCAACTTCTTGATTTAGCACTATTGTCTCAGGGTATGCTAAAAGGAGAAGATCTTACTAAATTTATTTCTAGAAGCGTTAGTCTAATTAAATAAGGATATAATATTATTTTACTGAATAAGTTCAGACTTAATATAATTTAAAAAGTTAGGGTTGTAAGTTACAAAAAGCGGAATCCATCTCATTAAGAGTATTGGATCCGCTTTTTAATTTTATGCATAAAAAAAGACCCTAAAAGGGTCTTCTTATAATAGTAGCGTGAGGGAGATTTGAACTCCCGACCTCAGGGTTATGAATCCTGCGCTCTAACCAACTGAGCTACCACGCCAAAACGGTTGCAAATATATTATTTTCACTTAGTTTGAAATATTTTTTAGAAAAAAATTATGATCTATCTTTTTCATCTAATAGACTAGTGTAATGTTTAAGAGATCTAAGAATTAAAACAATAATAATAGTTCCACATAACAACTCTAATGTACAATCTGATATACTCCAAATATCAGTGCTAAAATAAGCTCTTAAAACCTCAATAAATACAAAGCCAACAACAGCTGCTAAAACGCTAGCATACTCTCTTCTGAGTACTGTAATTAGGGAAAATTTGGTGTCTGATTTCTTAAAATTTAATATTGATGGAGAAAAGGCTGGTAATTTAGAAGACCAATTTAAGTAATCTTCTCCAAATTTACGCTCCAAAAATCGCTCTTCAGCAAACATAATTCTTTCATAATATATCCAAAATAATAAACTCATAATTATAGCAAAATAGATATTAAAAGAGGCTAAAGATATTCCTAACCAAATAAGGTAATTTCCCAAGTAAAGTGGATGTCTTACCATTGAATACATTCCGGAAGAATTTAATACATCAGCAACTTGCTCTTTTGTATTCCTTCCACTAGTACCTTTAGGTGTAGTTCCTATTGTATAGAATCGAACAAAAAAACCTAAAATAGATATTGAAATAGCTATCAACATAAAAAGGCTTTGTTCTTTGTAATTAATTAAAGAATAATCTGTTAAGTAAATAAATGGCACTGACAAAACAAAAAGAAGTATTGGAAACTGCCCCCTATATTTAAATAAAAAATTACCTTGTTTTTCGAATGATTGCACTAAAGCCATAAATAATATAGTATCTTTGTAAAATTAGGTAGCAAATTTATTAAATATATGTCAGAATTAATCAAACATTCATTAGAATTTCCAATAAATTCATCAGTAAGTATATTATATAAACGTCTTAGCACTCCTAGTGGATTAGCTGAATGGTTTGCTGATGATGTAATAGTTAAAGATAAAATATTTACTTTTTTTTGGGACGGAAGTGAACAAGAAGCAAAATTAATAAAATTAAAAACTGATCACTTTATTCGCTTTAAGTGGGAGGATAATTACACAAAAGAAGATTATTTTGAATTCCTCATACAAGTTGATGAAATGACTTCAGATGTCTCCTTGATTATTACTGATTTTGCAGAAGATATTCAAGATTTAGAAGAACAAACTAATCTTTGGAGTAAACAAATAAGTCTTCTTAAAATGGCTATTGGTTCATAATTCTTAATTTATTTTTTTATGAAACGGCTACACCTTTTCCTAATCAAAGCATTTATAAGCACATTTACGGCAACATTTTTTATTGCAATTTTTTTATTGTTAATGCAATTCCTTTGGAAATATATAGATGACCTAGTAGGAAAAGGGCTTGAATTTACACAAATTGCTGAACTTATCTTTTACGCATCAGCTCGTTTTGTTCCAATTGCACTACCAATTGCTATGCTACTTTCCTCTGTAATGGTATTTGGAAAACTTGGAGAAAACTATGAACTTGCAGCACTAAAGGCGTCAGGAATTTCACTTACTAGGATACTTTTTCCACTAACCATTTTTGTCATTATTATAAGTTATTCCTCTTTTCTATTCTCAAACTATGTAATGCCAATTGCTAATCTTAAAAATGGAAGTATGATATATGACATCCAAAAAAAGAAACCTGCATTAAATATAAAAGAAGGTGTCTTCTATAAAGACATTGAAGGATTTAGTATCAAAGTAAGCCAAAAGGATGATGATGGTAATACTTTAAATAATATCATTATTTACGATCATACAGCAAAAAATGGTAACGATAAGGTTATTATTGCTGAAAGTGGAAAAATGCAATTAACAAAAGATGAACAATTTTTAGAACTAATTTTATTGAATGGTCATTCCTACATAGACATTGCAAAGAATAATAGAAAAGATAAAAAACCTTACAGAACTACACATTTTAAGGAAAATTTAATAAGATTTAATTTATCAAGTTTTAGCACAATGAACAATAGTGAAGACTTATATAAGGGACATTACGCTATGTTAAGCAATAAACAATTAGCCATAGCGATAGATTCTCTAAATATAAAATTTCAAGAGAGAAAAGAAACTTTTACAAATAACATAATAGAAAAATATAATCCAAAATTTGAATCGGATAGCATAATTACTTTAGATAGTTTAAGTTTATCAAAACAAAAACAACAATTTGATATAGCAATTAATAAATTAAGAACTATTAAGTCAATTGTACAATCCAATAAGAATGATTTGGAATATCGTAAAGTAATTATTACTAAACACGAAATAGAGTGGCACAGAAAGATCAGTTTAGCTACAGCATGTATAATTTTATTTTTAATAGGATCCTCAATGGG
This sequence comes from Cryomorphaceae bacterium, assembly GCA_949531795.1. Classification (GTDB taxonomy): domain Bacteria; phylum Bacteroidota; class Bacteroidia; order Flavobacteriales; family BACL11; genus UWMA-0277. The sequence continues at coordinate 2,938 of CATIQX010000145.1, forward strand.
AGCAATTATTAGAAAGGGAGGATTTGGTCTCCCAGTTTTGATTTCAGTATTCTTTTTTTTAATATATCATGTATTAAGTATTATCGGAGAAAAGTCAGCGAAAGATTTAAGCATGGATGCAATAGAGGGTATTTGGTTAGCTAATATAGTTTTTTTACCTGTTGCATTGTTTCTTGTCTACAAGGCAAAAAATGACTCTCAATTATTTGATTTTAGCTCCTTGTTTAAAAGAATTGGATATTTAATAAACAAATAATAAATAATGTGTATAGTTTTTTTGCAATAAAGCTATACATTCTATAATATTTAGTACTTTTGCAAACTTAAATTGAGAAATAATCAATTAATTAAAAGTAAAAAATAAAGTAAATCTTAGTATTTTTACGTCCTAAAATTAGAATATGAGTTTCAACACAATAGAAGAAGCACTTAAGGATATTAAAGCTGGTAAAATAGTCATTGTAATTGATGATGAAAATAGAGAAAATGAAGGCGATTTTGTAGCTGCAGCTGAAATGGCTACTTCAGAAATGATTAACTTTATGGCTACTCATGGTAGAGGCCTTATTTGTACTCCGCTTCTTGAAAGTAGATGTAAAAAATTAGGTTTGGAACTAATGATTGGTAAAAATACAGCCGCTTTCGAAACTCCTTTTACAATTTCAGTTGACCTAATAGGCCATGGATGTACAACAGGCATTTCTGCTTCAGATAGAGCCAAGACAGTTAAAGCACTTGTTGATCCAAACATTAATCCAACTGAATTAGGTAAGCCTGGACATATATTCCCTTTAAAAGCAAGAGAAGGAGGGGTATTAAGAAGAGCAGGACATACAGAAGCTGCTGTTGATTTAGCTCGTCTTGCAGGGCTAGAGCCAGCAGGAGTTATAGTAGAAATATTGAATGAGGACGGGTCAATGGCAAGGACCCCAGAACTACATAAAATTGCTGAAAAATTTAATTTAAAATTTATAACAATTAAGGACTTAATAGAATACAGGATGAAAAATGAATCATTAATAACAGAAGAAGCTGAAATACAATTACCAACTGATTACGGAGATTTTAAGATGAAAGCTTTTAAGCAAACAACTAACGGACAATTACATTTGGCTATTTACAAAGGTGAATGGAAAGAAGATGAAGATATACTTGTTAGAGTGCACTCATCTTGCATGACAGGAGATATATTCGGTTCATGCAGATGCGATTGTGGCCCTCAATTACAAACTGCGCTTAAAAAAATTGAAACTGAAGGAAAAGGCATATTAGTTTATATGAACCAGGAAGGAAGAGGTATTGGACTATTAGGTAAGTTGAAAGCTTATGAATTGCAAGAAAAAGGTAGAGATACTGTTGAGGCAAATACTGAATTAGGATTTAATGCTGATGATAGAGATTATGGTGTTGGAGCTCAAATACTAAGGGCAATGAAAGTAAGTAAAATTAGATTATTAAGTAATAATCCTAAAAAAAGAGTAGGCCTTATGGGTTATGGAATTGAGATCACGGAAAGCGTAGCTTTAGAGATAGACTCTAACATTCATAATGAATTTTACCTAAAAACCAAGAGAGACAAAATGGGTCATGCTCTTAAAAAATTAAATGACTAAAGAACCTATTATTTTAGCAATAGAATCATCCTGTGATGATACTTCTGCTGCTATATTAAAAGGGAAAAAAATATTATCAAATATTGTAGCCAATCAGCAAGTACATTCATTATATGGTGGTGTGGTTCCTGAGTTAGCTTCACGAGCACATCAACAAAATATTATACCCGTTGTAGATGCAGCAATTAAAAAAGCAAATATTAATAAAAAAGATATTTCAGCTATTGCATTTACAAAAGGTCCTGGTCTTCTAGGTTCACTTTTAGTTGGCAGCTCTTTTGCAAAATCCTTTGCTCTGGGTATGAATATACCTCTTATAGCTGTAAACCATATGCAAGGCCATATACTTTCCCACTTTATTGACGAAGGAGAGGATAATCCTAAATTTCCATTTTTATGTCTTACAGTTTCAGGTGGTCATACTCAAATTATAAGAGTCGATGATGCTAGCAATATGCAAATAATTGGCACTACAATTGACGATGCTGCAGGAGAAGCTTTTGATAAATCAGCAAAAATATTAGGATTACCATATCCAGGTGGACCACACATTGACAAGCTTGCAAAAAATGGAAATATTCATGCCTTTGAATTTGGAAAACCTAAAATAAAAGAGTTAGATTTTAGTTTTAGTGGACTTAAGACTTCTATCCTTTATAAAATACAGAACAACCTACAAAAAAATCCTAGATTCATAGAAGAGAATTTGGAAGATTTATGCGCCTCTATTCAGCATAGTATTGTAAATATTTTAATCAATAAGTTAGAAAAAGCAATAAAATTAACAGAGATAAAACAATTAGCTATTGCTGGTGGAGTGTCAGCTAATTCTTACTTAAGAAATGAATTAGAAAAATTAGCAAAAGAAAAATCATATCAGTTATTCATACCAAAATTTGAATACTGTACAGACAATGCAGCTATGATTGCTATAGCTGGTTATTTCAAATATTTAGATAAAGATTTTGCTGACCAAAGTGAAACCCCTTCTGCTAGGCTATCCTTTTAAAAAGATAATTGTAATATCAATTGCTTCTTGTAAATCTTTTGGGAATTTATCTAAACTATAAGGATGAAAACCTCCTAAAACATGATTAGCTCCATCAATAACATGTAATTGTGTATTTTTATTCCAACTTTTTATATTCTCTGCTTCACAAAGTAAAACAGTAGGATCTTCACTACCATGAACTATTAAATGAGGAATACTCATAATAGAAAGCGAATTTTGGATATCCAAGCGCGAAGCAAACTCAATACAGTTTTCGTAAAACTGATAGTACATTGGCATATTCTGTTTTGTTCTTGCATTGTAAATATATGCAACACCCAATTTTTTCCATTTAGCCAATTTTTCTTTTTTAGGTAATCTATCCAAAAAATTAGAAGGGGAAGCCCATGAAATTATTTTTCTCACTCTATTATCTTCAGCAGATTTTAACATTGCAATACTACCACCTCTACTATGTCCAAATAGTGAAATTTTTGCAGCATCAATTTCTCCTCTTAGTTCCTTACAATTCTCTATCCAATCCAATACTAAACTTAAATCATCTAATTCTTTACAAAAATTATTATTTCCAAAAGATTTTAAATCACCAAAATTAATTGGATCGTTTATTGTTGTGCCATTGTATGAAAAATTGAATTTTACAAATACAATATCCTTTTCTGCAAAATGAGTTGCAATTTTATTAAAAGGTCCCCAGTCCTTAAACCCTTTAAAACCATGACAAAAAACAACTACTTGTTTGACTTGTTTATTTGCTTTAAAAATAGCATCAATTAAAATTGAATTATCTGAAGAGCCATCAATAATTATATTATCTAACTTTTTTATCATGATACAAAAATAAAAAAAGCCGAACAAATGCTCAGCTTTTCTTTTATCTATTAAAAACTAATTAAATAGTTACACCCATTAATTCAGCCATCATTTTCCCAATTTCAGCAGGAGATTCTGCAACTGTAATACCACACTCACGCATGATAGCCATTTTTGCTTCAGCAGTATCTTCAGCTCCTCCTACAATTGCACCAGCATGTCCCATAGTTCTTCCTGCAGGAGCAGTTTGTCCTGCAATAAAACCAACTACTGGTTTAGTGCCATTTACTTTAATCCATTTTGCAGCATCTGCTTCTAACTGCCCACCAATTTCTCCAATCATGATAATTCCATCAGTTTCTGGATCATTCATAAAAAGTTCAACTGCTTGCTTAGTAGTAGTTCCGATAATAGGATCACCACCGATACCAATAGCAGTTGAAATACCCATACCTGCTTTTACAACTTGGTCAGCAGCTTCATATGTTAAAGTCCCTGACTTTGAAACAACACCAATTCTACCTTTTTTAAAAACAAAACCTGGCATGATACCACATTTAGCTTCTTCAGGAGTAATAACTCCTGGGCAGTTAGGACCAACTAACGTACACGATTTATCGGAGATATACTCTTTTACCATAATCATATCTCTAGTAGGGATTCCTTCTGTAATACAAATGATTACTTTAATTCCTGATTCAGCAGCTTCCATTATCGCATCAGCAGCAAATGCTGGAGGAACAAAAATCATTGAAGTATTAGCTCCTGCTTTATTAACTGCTTCACTAACAGTATTAAATACAGGTCTATCCAAATGAGTTTTCCCTCCTTTTCCAGGAGTAACACCACCAACAACATTTGTTCCGTACTCAATCATTTGTTCTGCATGAAAAGTACCTTCAGTACCTGTAAAACCTTGTACAATTATTTTAGAATCCTTATTAACTAATACACTCATTGATTTGATTTTTAATTTGGTTTGCAAAATTAGAACATTATAGCTATTAACAAAGGTTTTTGAATACTTTTGCAGAATGAATAATTTACTTCAAGAAGATACTATTTGTGCACTAGCAACAGGAGGAGGATTGAGTGCTATTGCCGTAATTCGTTTATCAGGAAAAGATTCTATTAAAATTACAAATACTATTTTCAGTAGGGATATTTTAAATATCAAATCGCATACTATACATTTTGGTACAATATCTAAAGACAATAAAATTATTGATGAAGTACTAGTAAGTGTTTTTAAAAACGGAAAATCTTATACAGGAGAAGAAACAGTAGAAATATCATGCCACGGATCAACTTTCATACAGAACAAACTATTACAATTATTTATAACTGAAGGATGCAGAATGGCAACTGCTGGAGAGTTTACTATGCGTGCTTTCAGAAATGGAAAGTTAGATTTATCCCAAGCTGAATCAGTAGCAGATTTAATTGCTTCAGAAAGTGAGACTGCTCATCAAACGGCATTAAAACAACTAAGGGGTGGTTTCTCTAATCAATTACAGAAACTTAGGACAAAGCTTATCGATTTCGCTTCATTAATTGAACTAGAATTAGATTTTTCAGAAGAAGATGTAGAATTTGCAGACAGAAAGCAATTCGAAAAACTATTGGATGCCTTAAAGCAAGAATTAAAAAAACTAGTTCAATCTTTCAAGCTAGGTAATGTTATTAAAAATGGTATTCCAGTTGCAATTTTAGGAGCCCCAAATGTTGGTAAATCTACACTACTTAACACACTTTTAAATGAAGAAAAAGCAATAGTATCCGACATTGCAGGAACAACTCGTGATGCTATTGAATACAACTTAAATATTAAAGGTTTTACTTTTCGATTTATTGATACTGCTGGAATAAGAGAAACAACAGATACAATTGAAAATTTAGGAATTAAAAAATCATTAGAAAAAGCTAAAATTGCTAATATTGTGTTATTTATAATTGATGCTGATGCCGAGCTCAGCAATCAATTACTAGAACTAGAAAAAATAAAAGATAATACTAAAGAAAAGTTATTACTTGTTATTAATAAAATTGATTTAAATCCTGAAATTAAAAAGGATTTTAAAGATGCTCTTTTTATCTCAGCAAAAAAAGATCAGGGAATCGAAGCTTTAAAAGAAAGATTATTAACTTTTGTGAATACTGCACAACTATCAAATAATGAAACGATAGTCACCAACCTTAGGCATTATGAGGAACTACAACTTACTCTTAATGAAATCAATGCTATTACTGAAGGATTGGACTCTGGACTAACTGGCGATTTCTTAGCAATAAATATTCGTCAAGCACTCTTTCATTTGGGTAGCATAACTGGTGAAGTTACTTCTGACACCCTATTGGGTAATATTTTTGGTAAGTTCTGTATCGGGAAATAACTAAAGCTCCATATACTTTTTAAAAGCAGCTTGAAAATACAGTTCTGTTCCCTTCCTAATTTTTGCTTTTTGAATGCTATCTACTGCACGGCTTTCAAATATTTTATTGTAAC
>CATIQX010000146.1 GCA_949531795.1 Cryomorphaceae bacterium
AAACTTATAAATCTCTAGGCTATACTTTAGTAAAAGTTCCCAAACTATCCGTAAGCGAAAGAGTCAACTTTATTCTTTCTAAAATATAAGGTATCTCCTTATTTTGTAGTAGTTTTGCACCCGTTTTAATAATTAATAAATAAAATATTATGTCAATATTAGTAGGAAAAAAAGCGCCTTCATTCTCTGCACAAGCAGTAGTCAACGGTGGTGAATTTGTAGAAGGGTTTTCATTAGAGCAATTTGTAGGAGAAAAGCCAGTTTTGTTTTTCTTTTACCCAAAAGATTTTACTTTTGTTTGCCCAACTGAATTATTTGCATTTCAAAATAAATTAGCTGAATTTGAATCAAGAGGATGTGCAGTAGTTGCTTGCTCAACTGATACTGAGCAGTCGCATTGGGGATGGTTACAAATGCCTAAAGCTGAAGGAGGAATTCAAGGAATTACTTATCCAATAGTTGCCGACACTGACAAAACTATCTCAGCTAACTTCGGTGTACTATGTGGAAATTATGAATTAGATGAAAACGACAACATGGTAGCTACAGGACCAATGATTGCTTTCAGAGGTTTATTCTTAATCGACAAAAAAGGTATAGTACAACATCAACTAATCAATAATTTCCCATTAGGCAGAAATGTTAATGAAGCCTTAAGAATGGTAGATGCATTACAGCATTTTGAAGAAAATGGAGAGGTTTGTCCTGCAAACTGGAGTAAAGGGGAAGATGCAATGAAAGAATCGCATGAAGGAGTTGCTGATTACTTGTCAAAGCATTAAACTTAATTACACTTATATAAAACAAAGAAGCCTGCAAATGCAGGCTTTTTTATTACTTTTGATTTTATGTTTAGAAGAAAAATTTTACGCTTTTTACTCAATATTTTCCCACCCCTTTTATTCAATAGGATTATACTAAAAAAAGTATCAGATGATTACACTGAGTTTAAAGTAGTTCTTAGGAAATCAATACTAAATATGAACTTCCATAAAACTATTTTTGGAGGAACAATATTCTCCGCTTTCGACCCTTACTTTCCTACTATGTATTATAATATTTTTAAGCAGAAAGATAGAAAATTAGAAATTTGGTTGAAAAGTGCAAATATAAAATACAAACGACCTGCTAATACTGACCTCCACATTACATTTACCGTTAGTACTGAAGATATAATAGAAGCTGAAAATGCTTTAAATAAAGTTGGTAAATTTGAAAAATGGCATACCGTACAAGCCATCAATACTAAAGGTGTAGTTTGTGCTGAAGCAGAAATGCTTGTTTACTTAAGAGACAATGAAATTAAAAGTAAAATTGGGTTTTAAATCTTGTTAATTAAAACTGTTGCATAAGCTGAAACTCCTTCTTCTCTACCAACAAAGCTTAGTTTTTCTGTAGTAGTAGCTTTAATGGAAACTTGGTCAATATCTATATTCATACAAGAAGCTAATACCTTTTTCATTTCTGGAATGTAGGGGCCTATTTTTGGTGTTTGCAAACAAATAGTTGAATCAATATTACCAATTTCATAGCCTTGATTTCGAACCAAAAGCATCACTTCTTTTAGTAAAATTTTACTATCAATTCCTTTATACTCAGCTGCAGTATCAGGAAAATGTTTACCGATATCTCCAAGATTAGCTGCCCCTAAAAGCGCATCACAAATAGTATGAATTAAAACATCAGCATCAGAATGACCAAGACCTCCTTTAGTGTGAGGAACAATTATCCCTCCTAACCAAAAGTCTAAACCAACTTTTAACTGATGTACATCAAAACCGAAACCTACTCTAAAACTCATTATTAGCTTTCTTCCATTGCTCCAAAATCAAACACTAATGTAAAACGCATAGTGTTTGCTAAAGGATTATTACCATTAATTGCACGACTAGCATTTATTAAGTACGAAAAATCAAGTGCAAAAACATT
>CATIQX010000147.1 GCA_949531795.1 Cryomorphaceae bacterium
GCTGGATTAGAACACGGAGCTGATGTTACAGGTGGTACTATCGTTACAGGTGGTGCTATGGGTGATATGTCAGGATATACTTTAAGTTTTTCAGGTATGGAGAAAGTTCCTGCTAATTTCTTAAATAAAACTTCTGCTACTGAATCTGGAGCAGTAACTGTTGCTGGTGCAGGATTTACTATTGTATCAGGTTCGTAATACTTAATACTTTTAATTGATTGACCCTGCTCTAACGAGTGGGGTTTTTTATTAAATAAAACAAAATAATATTATTTAGTTATCATAGTATGCTAATACTAAAACCAACAACAGGAGATAAAACTATATCAATCATACCGAGAAGTATGGATATAAGCGGTGTTATATCTTTAAGAGTAAGAAGAGACGGAGATGGCTCTAAGGAAGAAGTAGTTCCTTTATCTGTTATTAGGTTAGTTAATTATATCGAAATAATATTCCCTAACGATAATGGTCTTTTAAAAGAAGACTCCACATACTATTTAGAAGTAATTAAAGATGAAGAGTTATGGTATAGGGATAAGATTTATGTAACATCTCAGTCCAAATCAGATATGGCTTTAAATAGTCATCAAATAGGTAATGGAAGTATCTATAAGCCTTATAATGAACTTGATGATAATACATACATAATAACAGATGCTCCATCTACTATAGGTTCTACGGTAGTTTCTACGGTAGTTTCTACTGGAGGCACTACTACACAAAACAACCCACCTACATTAAGATGGAATTTTAACGAACCTTTAGATATTGCGATAGACTCTGTATTTAGCTATCAAATTAGAGCTTGGTACAGTCCAACATCTATTACTATTGAAAACATACCAGAAGGCTTGTCTTGTAGTCCATCAGGATTAATTAGTGGAATAGCTATTGGTGAAGACAGGGTAGAGGATATTACTATAGTTATGATAAATAGCTATGGGGAGACAAGAAACGTGGTGCAGGTAAACTTAAGTGATTCGCTTCCTTTAACAAATCCGCTTAGAGCTGAATTTAGCTACGTATCAAGTGCCGCTATTGGTAATGATTTTAATTCAAGAGATGGTGTTCATTTTGCTTATAACGCTAGTGGAAATCAATTTAATAGCGAGATAAGTTTTCCTGAAGACGGCTCACCTATGGTTTTGCTTCGACCTAATAGAATTAACTACATCAGAAAAGGTATCCCTTTTTCTTTTATATTTAGTGCGATGGTTAATTTAGATAGCGAACACCCTGTAACAAATAGTTATGTAAACAGAGTTATTGATGGGTTGGTTTTTCTTCACAGATATAATCAGGTAATTGGCATTGTGACTGGAGAAGATAGAACAGAAACAATAGACTTTACCGTAGAAAATGAGTTAGGCTCAACAACACAAACTTTTGAGTTTAAAATAATAGAAGACGAGGGAACTGAAAATGCTTATCCTTTAGAAAATTTAGCAGATAATGGCTCATCACAAATATACCTAAGATTAAAATGGGATAATAGGTTCTATAACGGAAGTAGAGTTTGGAAGTTTGTTAATTTTTATATGAACGGAGAGTTTTACACTCAAAAGGATTATTCGCCAAATGCAAATACGCAGATGTTGCAAAGTGTAATAGGTTTTAATGAGGTTCAAGTATCATATGTAGATACTGATGGACTAGAAACCGAATTGTCTCCAGAAGGAGTTTTTCTTAAAATGAAAGGTCAAGGTCATAAGCCAGAAATAATAACAGATTCCGATAGGGTTTACTACGCTCAAAGGAATGCATATTTTCAGTTAGACATAGAGACGGATATCGAAGCTTTTAGTAAATATTCTCAAATTATAGATAATGGTTTTGATTTACCTATCATTAAACTAGATAAACCTATATCTGGTACAACCCACTCTCTTCAAGGGCAGGTCGATGGCTCTAACAGTATGGTTGAAGGTAATCAATGGAGTATTAGAATGCAGTTCATAGGAGATGATAGCAGAGGTAGCTTTAAGGTATTTACATTGCAGATAACCAACTTAAACCCAAACGTACTAAACAAACCTACCGATATGGGCTATATCGTAGACAGTAATGATGTTGTTGAGTTAAGCTGGATTGAAGGGCATTACAATGGAACTATATCTGAAACCCAATTATACCAAGACGATATTCTTGTTAGAAGAGTTTTTAACAATGAATTGAACTACAGCATACAAGGACTAGATAATGGAACTCACGTATTTAAGACAAGACATAAAGATATTTTAGGTAATTTTTCTGAATACTCAGATAGTTTAACAGTAAACATATAATGAAAAAAAACAATATTAAAAAAGAGTACAAAGATAGTATTAGGATTGTAAATATGTCTTCTTATAATACTCCAGAAATCAAAGAAGTTCATAATAAAGAATGGGTTTCTTTTGGCAATAATAACGACTATTTTGACAACTTAATTGAAAGATACTTAGATAGTCCTACTAACGGTAGGTGTGTTAATGGTATTGTTGATATGATTTACGGTAGAGGGTTAGAATCTACTAACTCTGAAATCTTCCCTGAACA
>CATIQX010000148.1 GCA_949531795.1 Cryomorphaceae bacterium
TTCTTAAAAGCACGCATTACTTTATCTCTTTCTTTTTGCAACAAATCACCATGAATCGCATCAGCAGCAATATTTTTAGCAATAAGCTGAGATGCTACTTTTTTAGCAGTATTTCTGGTTCTACAAAAAATAATTCCTCTTTGCCCTTTTACGGAATTCAAAAATTGCAAGAGAACATGAAACTTTTCAGTATCTTCACAATGCACAAATTTATGTTCAATTTTTGAATTCACTACATTACTTCCACTAACGGTAATTCTGTGAGCAGAATTACTCATGTGTTCATTTACAATTTGCTTAATTCCTTGTGGCATAGTTGCTGAAAACAACCATTTACATTGTGCTTCAGGAAGAAAACTCAGTATCTCATCTAATTCTTTCTTAAACCCCATACTAAGCATTTCATCTGCTTCATCCAAAATAACCGTTTTCACTCTACTTAAGTCAACTGCTTTACGGTTCACCAGATCAATCAATCGACCAGGAGTTGCCACTATTATATGAGTAGTTCTTTTTAAGTTTGCTATTTGTCTATCAATTTTTTCTCCACCATAAACTGACTCTGTAAAAATTTTATCAGAATATTTTGTATATCTAAACAATTGCTTAGCGACTTGCTGCCCTAGTTCACGAGTAGGACACAATATTAAACCTTGCACATAATCCTTCTTATGATCAATTTTATGCAAAAGCGGTAAGCCAAAAGCAGCAGTTTTACCTGTTCCTGTTTGGGCTTGCCCAACCAAATCAGTGTTTCCATCTAATAACAAAGGGATAACTTTCTGTTGAATTTCTGTTGGAACTATGATTCCTAAATCATTTAATCCCTTAATAAAATCAGGTTTTACTCCTAATACTTTAAAATTTTCCATGACGCAAAAATAAGAATAAAGTAGGTAATTAGAAGTTGAATTTTATTTTTTGTATAGTTGAATAAAAAATCTATTATAAAACAAAATAAGAATCAGCTCAGAGAAATATATTCTAATACAAACAGCTATGAAAACGGCACTTAATTCAATATTTATTTAATAGAGAACATAATAGAAATTAGTAAATAAGAAAAATCAATTGATTTCTTAATATAAATTATGGAATATCAACCCTAATTCTCCTCCATACTTTGGATAATAAATAAGCAGCAATTAAAGCAATTACTATTAATAGTGTTCCTAATTGTAAATTGCCATAAATAAAATATCCAGTTGCAAAAAGCAAACAGTAAATCATAGCTAAAGCCAATAGCATAGCTAAAATTCCTGAAGGAACTGACCAACCATCACTCTTAATTTGTTCATGCCCTACTACAGCTTTCCAACCTGGCCCTCCAGGAACCGTTTTTTTATAAAACCTAAGCAGTACTTCTTTTTCCTCAGCTGGAGTAGCGAAAGTTACCACAAGCCAAACAAAAGTAGTAATGAGTACTACCATTGGAAATTTCATATACTCAGGCATAAGCACAGTTTCACCAAATAGAACAGAAGAAATAATTTCCATATTAAATAATACAGAAACTATTCCAGAAACAAAAATCGCAGAGATTTCACTCCAAGCATTTATTCTCCACCAAAACCATCTTAGAATAAAAATAAGTCCTGTTCCCGCACCAAACATCAAAATAAAATCAAATAATTGTAATGCATTTGTCAACAACAAAGCCAAAGCAGCAGAAGCTAAAAATAAAATAACCGTAGAGAAACGCCCGACATTTACCTTTTGCTTTTCAGTGGCATTAGGGTTAATTTGTTGTGAATAAAAATCATTTACAATATAAGATGCACCCCAATTCAGATGGGTAGAAATAGTAGACATGTAAGCAGCAATTAAAGAAGCCAAAACCAAGCCTAACAAACCAGGTGGCAACTTAGTTAGCATAGCCGAATAAGCTAAATCATGACCCAACTTATCCTCACTCACAGAGGGAAAGGCCTCTTGAATACTTGCAATATCAGGGAAAATAACTAATGATGCCAATGCAATCAAAATCCAAGGCCAAGGACGAAAAGCATAATGCATAATATTAAAAAATAAAGTTGCACTAATTGCATGGTTTTCATTTTTAGCAGCTAACATCCTTTGTGCAATATAGCCACCGCCACCTGGTTCTGCACCCGGATACCAAGCAGACCACCACTGTACGGCAAGGGGAATAATTAGCAACATAACAAGTTGTTCTGTATTACTAAAGTCAGGAAGCATAGAAATTTTATCAACTACATTAGGATGAGAAATTAAAGCTTGAATCCCACCAATTTCAGGTATATTTACTAAATAATAAGCTGCACCAATTGAGCCTGCCATGGCTACAAAAAAGAGAATAAAATCAGTATAAACTACACCCTTAAAACCTCCCAATGTACTAAACAAAACTGTAATTAAACCTGCAATCCCAATTGTTTCAAAAGCTGTGATTCCTAACATAACTTGCCCAATTTTAATAGCAGCTAATGAGATTCCTCCCATAGCTAGCACATTAAATATAACACCAAGATATAATGCTCTAAAACCTCTTAAGAATTTTGCAGGCTTACCAGAATAACGCATTGCGTAAAATTCAATATCAGTATTTACATCTGATTTTCGCCATAGTTTAGCATATACAAAAACTGTTAGTAAGCCTGTAAGCAAAAACACCCACCACACCCAATTGCCTGCGACACCATTATTCCTAACAATATCCGTTACTAAGTTAGGTGTATCAGTTGAAAAAGTAGTTGCCACCATAGAAATTCCTAATAACCACCAAGGCATATTTCTGCCAGAAAGAAAAAATTCAGATGAATTTTCTCCTGATTTTCTAGAAACAATTAACCCGATTAATAAAGTAATTAATAAAAAAGAAATGATTATAATCCAATCAAGAGTTGCAATATTCATAAGCGAAATTAATTTGAACAAAACTAAGGAAATCTTTAACCTAATAAGCATTACCTTTGCAGAATGAAAGATGAAAATTTTTATATGTTAGCCAAAACTATGTTTGGCTTAGAAGAAATACTAGCTGAAGAGCTTAGAAAGTTAGGTGCACAAAATATACAAACCATAAATAGAGCCGTAAGCTTTAAAGGAGATATAGGGTTTATGTATAAAGCAAACCTTAACTTAAGGACTGCATTACGAATATTAAAACCTATTGCGCACTTTCAGGCACATGATGAAAAAGAATTATACCGTAAATTATGTGAAATAGAATGGACTGAAATTTTTGATTTAGACTCCACATTTGCTACTCATGCCACAACTCATTCTGAGGTTTTTACTCATAGTAAATATGCTTCACTAGTAATGAAGGATGCTATTGCTGATACTTTTAGAAAGAAATTTGACAAGCGCCCCAATGTTGATCCTGAAATGCCAGATGTAAGCATTAACTTACATATTGCAAAGCACACCTGTACTGTTTCACTAGATAGTTCTGGGGATTCCTTACATAAAAGAGGATATAAATCAGATGCTGTAATAGCTCCAATGAATGAGGTTTTAGCTGCAGGATTAATCCTAATGAGTGACTGGAATAGAATTGCCAATTTTCACGATCCAATGTGTGGAAGTGGAACTTTATTAATTGAAGCAGCTCTAATAGCACACAATATTCCAGCTAATATTTTTAGAGAAAAATTTGGATTTGAAAGTTGGAAAGATTTTGATGAAGAACTTTGGGAAAAGATAAAAGAAATATCTTTAGAAAAAGAAACTCATTATTACGGAAAAATTACGGGAAGTGATAATTTTCAAAAGGCAGTAAGAATCACGAGAGAAAATGTTGAAAACGCTTTAATGTATGATAACATAAAAGTCACTAAAACTGACTTTTTTGAAACAGAAGTAGCCCCAGGTACGTTTGTGATATTTAACCCACCTTATGGAGAGCGAATAGAGCTAGGTGTTAATGATTTTTACGAAAAAGTAGGAACAACTTTAAAGCATAAATATGAAGGATGTGGTATCTGGATTATTTCTTCAGATATTGAAAATATGAAGTTTATTGGACTACGCCCTTCAAGAAAAATAAGAGTAATGAATGGAAAGCTAGATTGTAGTTTTCGTAAATTTGAAGTCTATGAAGGAAGTAAGAAAACTAAAAAACAAAAAGAATAAGTTCAATTATAATCAACTACAATAAGAAAGCCCAAATCAAAGGTTTTCTTATTATCTTGTAATTTTATTATTTTAACAATTCAATTGCTTCTTCAATTGTTATTATCTCACCCTCCAATTTTGCAAAAACAGAAGCATCTTTATATCCTGATAATTTTGCTTCAGCTAAACGATTATTGGCATCTTCCAATGAAGCATAAGCTCCAAGAATATTAGAATATTTAGCTTCCTCAAAAGTGATCCTTTCACCATCAAGCTTTGTAAATACAAAAACATCTGTATAACCAGTTGACTTTACTTCGGCTAAACGTAAATTAGCAGCCTCTAATGTGGAATAAGTGCCGAAAATTTCAGGATATCTTGTTTGATCAAGAGTAATCCTATTTCCATCTAACTTTGCAAATACAAAAGCATCTGGATATCCAACTAATTGAGCCTCTTTTAAGCGGATATTAGCATCAATTAAGGAAGAGTATGTTCCTGCAAAATAACGGTACATCTCCTCACCTTTAGACTCCTTATCAATATTTCCAAGCTTGCTCATTTTAGATAAATCTTCAGATTTTAAAGAATTTTCAGAAACTAAAATTTGCACTATAAAATCAATATTTGGTTTCGTCATCAAAACTTCAACTTCAAACTCTACATTTGGTTTTACCATCAAAACCTGTACTGTAAATTCAATATTTGGTCTTACGACTTCCTCCTCAACCTCCTCATTAACAACTATCTCAGCTTTTAAAGATTTTTTTTCAGTTGTAATTGCAACATTTAAACTAATACGCTCCCCATTTTTGTATGTAACAATAAAAGCATCTTCAAATCCTCTAGCCTTCATTTGCGCTTGATAGTTAATTGCATCTTTATATTCAGTAAACGAACCAGCCATATATCTAACTAAATTATCCTTTCCTAAAAAAGAAACTACATTATCAACTCCTTCAAAAACTATATCTGATAACTCCTTATCAAAAGCTCCAATTTGAATTCTGTAAGTAGTTTTATTAGAAGAAATAAGAGTCTCTTTATTAGTTATATTTTCCTCTACAATTCCCTCAATATTAGAAATAACAACCTCATCTTCATCAATTACTGGTACAGGGATTACATGATTTGACACAATTCCATTATTATCAACTAATATACTCATTTCATTAAATCCTTTTGCTTCTAAATCGTACTCTCTACCTTTTGCTTCATCCCAAGAATTGTAAGTTCCTACAGCATAAATTACCAATCCATCTTCTTGAGTAATACTTTCTAAGTCATCTAAACTTAAGTATTTATTAATAACGTTTGCAGGAACTCCGTCGATGAAAGCTCCAAGCTTTACTTTATATTTTAATTTTTCAACAGTATTATCTAAATTTTCTTCATTGTAAGCTTTGTTAAATGCATTTGCTTTTGCAATTAAATATGCATCAATAGTTTTATAATTTTCCCGCTTAATTTCATTTTCATTGTAGAAATTAGCATACTCTCTGGATGCAGCATCATAATCAGAATACATACTTTCGTATTTTTCATCAGTTAATCGGGCTCCCTTTTCATCAACAATCGAACCTTTAGGCGTATTTTTTTGCTGATCTAAATAATTTGCAATCCCGTCATTATCATCATCAAAAGGACAACCATTGGCATCAACTTTAACACCAATTGGTGTTTTAGGACAAAAATCATCAACATCAGCTACTAAATCACCATCTTCATCCTCTGATTCCAATTTAATAAAATCAACATCTTCATAGTAACTATCATCAAAATAAGCATTCTCTTTTGGTTTTGGAGTAAACAAATCATAATGCAAAGCAAAATTTAATGATTTGTAACCATCCGACATATCTTCATTTTCTTTTGACATATCAATATCACCTAATCCCATTCCAAAATTTATTGCAATATCAAATTGAAATCTATCAGAAACATTCATTCTCAAACCAAAACCTAAAGGAACAGTAATAACACCACTATTCTCACCATCATTTCTTACATTAAAATTTTGAATTCCTAAAGATAATAATGGACTAATCTTAGATTGATTAAAGATCTGATTAACTGTATAGCCTATGTTTAAGCCAAATCCGTCAATATCAGATTTGAAATTCTCACTACCATTATCTGCTGAAAAGGCAGTTTTAATAACCAACAAAGATAAATCTAAGTTACTTGAAAGTTCAAACTTCATTCCTGCATTAAATCCTGCAATACCTTTTAAAAAACCAGTTTTTTCATTCTGGATATCACCAGTAAGTGTGTAAAAGCCTGAACCCAATGTGAATTTTGGGCTAAATGGCTGTTCTTGGGCATAAACAAATGTAGAAGATACTAAAGCAAAAATAACGAACGCTTTTTTAAAAAATTGAATCATTAGTGTAATTTTTATATTGCTGTAAAAATAGGAAAAAAATCAGAAAGCTATCCCATATGCTAGAAATTAGGTTTTAGCGTATATTTCTTATAAAAATCATTGATAATCTTAACAGCCTCTACTGGCGTATCTACTACATTAATTAAATCTAAATCTTCAATACTTATGTTTTTTTCTTTGGCTAACATAACTTCTTTTATCCAAGCCAGCAACCCAATCCAATAGGTTTTTCCTACAAGTACGATTGGGAACTTTCCTATTTTCTGAGTTTGTATTAAAGTAATGGCTTCGAATAGTTCATCCAAAGTACCTACTCCTCCAGGAAGTACTATAAAACCTTGTGCATATTTGACAAACATCACTTTTCTAACAAAGAAATAATCAAAATTAATCAGTTTATCATTGTCGATATAAGGATTAGAAGAATGTTCAAATGGAAGCTCAATGTTCAAGCCTACTGATTTACCCTCACCTCTAGATGCACCTTTATTAGCTGCTTCCATAATGCCTTGGCCCCCTCCAGAGATAACACCATAACCACTTTGTGTAAGCAAGTAACCAATTTCTTCAGCTTGTTTGTAGTATTTATTATCTGGCTTTGTGCGAGCAGATCCAAATACGGAGACGCAAGGTCCAATTTTAGACATAGTTTCAAACCCCTGGACAAACTCTGACATAATTTTAAATATTTGCCATGAATCAGATGACTTTATAGCATTCCAGTTTTTTTCTTTAAAAGCTATCCTAATTTTTTTTTCATCTGCATTCATACTCGATTTAATTTAATTTAAGAAACTAATATAGCAAATTTATTACAATTCACTTTTCAGGTATTTAGCAGTGTAACTATCATTACAATTTATGATACTTTCTGGTGTTCCGTTACAAATTAGCTGCCCTCCTTTATCCCCACCTTCTTTACCTATATCAATAATATGGTCCGCCATCTTAATTACATCTAAATTATGTTCAATAATTAATACTGTGTTTCCTTTATCTACAATAGTGTCAATTACTTTTAGAAAGATTTTTACATCTTCAAAATGTAGCCCTGTAGTTGGTTCATCCAAAATATAAAAAGTGTTTCCTGTACTTCTTTTAGAAAGCTCAGATGCTAATTTGATTCTTTGCGCTTCTCCTCCACTTAAGGTTGTTGCTGATTGACCTAAAGAAATATAGCCAAGACCAACATCTTGCAAGGTTTTTATTTTTCGATAAATAGATGGAATAGCTTCAAAAAATTTAACTGCTTGATTAATAGTTAAATCCAATACATCAGAAATTGAATTTCCTTTAAAGCGAACTTCTAAAGTTTCACGATTATAGCGTTTTCCATTACAATCTTCACAATGAACCTCAACATCAGGCAAAAAGTTCATTTCTATAGTTTTCATTCCACCCCCTCTACAACCTTCACACCTACCACCAACAACATTGAACGAAAAACGCCCAACTTTATATCCTCTAATTTTAGATTCTGGAAGATTCGAAAACAAAGCTCTAATATCAGAAAAAACACCAGTATAAGTAGCTGGGTTAGACCTTGGAGTACGACCAATAGCTGACTGATCTACCTCAATAACCTTATCCAAATGAGCTAAACCATCAATACTTTTATAAGGCAAAGGCTCTTTTTCACCTCTATAAAAATGCTTATTTAAAATAGGGTATAAAGTTCCATTTATTAAAGTTGACTTTCCACTTCCTGAAACTCCAGTCACACAACACAACAAACCCAAAGGAATCTCAATATCAATATTTTTTAAGTTATTTCCTCTAGCTCCTCTAATTGTTAATTTTTTTCCATTCCCTTTCCTTCTCTTTTTTGGTACTTCAATTTTTTGAATGCCATTTAAATAATCAGCAGTAATATGATTATCATTTAAAATAGTTTGATAATCTCCATGAGAAACTACTTGCCCTCCATGAACTCCTGCTCCAGGACCTAAGTCAACAATAAAATCAGCTGACTTAATCATATCTTTATCATGCTCTACCACAATAACTGAGTTTCCAATATCTCGTAATTTTTTTAAAGAATTTATCAATTTTAAATTATCCCTTTGATGTAACCCAATGCTAGGTTCATCTAGAATATAGAGAACATTCGTTAGTTGAGTTCCAATTTGAGTTGCCAAACGAATTCTTTGGGCCTCTCCACCACTTAAAGTTTTTGAACTTCTATTTAACGAAAGATAGGACAATCCAACATCAATAATAAATTGCAGACGCTTAGTTAATTCTTTCACAATCTGATTTGCAATTTTTAATTCATTCTCATTTAATGATTTTTCAATATTAAGTACCCACTTAGAAAAAGAAATAATATCCATGTTTGACACTTCATTAATGCTTTTATCAGACACTTTAAAATGAGAAGACTCAATATTTAACCTACTCCCATTACAGCTTTTACAATCGTGTTCAGACATATATTTTCCTGCCCACTTTTCAATAGACTTTATAGATGATAATTTAGATTGTTCCTCTATAAAATTAACAATCCCATCAAAATGTAACTTATAAGTCTTGGAAATTCCTGCTGACTTTAATTTTACTTTAAGATTTTCAGTAAGTCCATATAATATTGCGTCAATTCCTTGCTTTGGAATTTTATCAATAGGTGTATTCAATGTGAAATCAAACTTCTTTCCAATCAATTCAATTTGACCTAATATCCAATCTGATTTACGATTTGCAATAGGAGCGATTCCCCCATTATTAATGCTTAAATATTTGTTTGGTAATATTTTTTCTTCATCTACAATTTTAAATTTTCCTAAGCCATTACATTCCCTACAAGCTCCTTTTGGAGAATTAAAAGAAAAAGAATTTGGCTCAGGATTTTTATAAGCAATTCCTGTTTCAGGACACATTAAAGCCCTTGAAAAATACCTTGGTGTTGTAGTTGACTTTTCAATCACCATCATTACACCATCACCATCCTCCATTGCTAATTTTAAAGAAGAAATTAGACGTTTTTTATTTGGATCAGTTACTTTTAAGCGATCAATAACGACTTCAATATCATGCGTTTTATATCTATCTAATTTTAAAGATGGAGTTATGTCAATAATTTCACCATCTACTCTAACTTTTAAATATCCTTTTTTAGCTAACTGATGAAAAAGTTCGGCATAATGGCCCTTTCGTGAACGAACAATAGGAGCTAAAACATTGATAGGTTTATTCTTGAAATCTAATTGTATTAAATCTACAATCTGCTCATCAGTAAAGCGCACCATTTTTTTTCCTGATTTATGTGAATAAGCTGTGCCTATTCTGGAATAGAGAAGTCGCAAATAATCATAAATTTCAGTAATTGTTCCTACTGTAGATCTTGGGTTTTTGGAAGTAGTTTTCTGCTCAATTGCTACAACAGGACTCAATCCTGTAATCTTATCTACTTCTGGGCGCTCCATATTTCCTAGAAATTGACGAGCGTAGGCATTAAAGGTTTCTAAGTACCTTCTTTGTCCTTCTGCATGAATGGTGTCAAAAGCTAATGATGATTTTCCACTTCCACTCTTACCCGTAAAAACAACTAGTTTATTTCTAGGAATTTTAAGATTAATATTTTTTAAATTATGAACTCGGGCACCATAAATTGATATTGTATTTTTTTGACTTGCCATACTAATCTTCTTTATCTAATTGAGTTTCCAAATCTTCAAACACCAACAAATCAGTATTAGTTGGAATCTTTAAAAAATACTTTTTTCTAGATTTATCTGGCAAAGAAGAAGTTCTCAACCACGGATTAAACTGCTTTAATAGTTTGTAATTTATTCCGTTTGATATTGCGAAATCACTCAAATTAGCAATAGTAGAGTCAACCTCTATCGTTTTATAGTTAGGCATTGTGTACAAATCTTTTTCTCTAAACATAAAACCGTATTTAATAGGGTTTTTCATGATATCTTTAACAGCAATAATTCTAAATACATATCTACCTGTTTCAGAATTTAGATGCAAATTATAATAATTATTAGTCCGTTGTTCTTTCATTCTTCTACGAGCACCATTTTTCCCCATGTTATATGAAGCAGCAGCCATAGTCCAACTCCCAAATTTAGTATAAGCATCATTTAAATATTCACATGCAATCTGAGTAGATTTTTCTAAATTATAGCGCTCATCAATAGCTGAATTTACTTCTAATCCATGCTCACGAGCCGTACCTTTTAAAATTTGCCAAAAACCTGCAGCTCCTGCTGGAGAGACCACATTATCTAGTCCACTCTCAATTAAAGCTAAATATTTAAAATCATCAGGAATATTATTCTTTTTCAAGATAGGTTCAATAATTGGAAAATACTTATTTGCTTTTTTAAAAAACAACATAGTATTAGACTGCCAATATGTATTTTTCAGTAACTCTTTATCAATTCTTTCCCAAATTTCAGGAGAATTAATCGGGATTTCTTCTCCTGCAAAACTCAAACCTTGAGGCTGTAAGATTGCAAAAATTCCGTATTTAATATTAAACTGTTGCTGATGAAGCTCATCATCATTCTTTAATTCAGTTGAATAAATAAAAAGCTGTGCAAAAACAAGAATTAACAATGATGATCCTAAAAAATAAATGTGTTTTTTCTGCATATTAAAATTGACTTACAAAATTCTTAAAATTTCCTGCAACTAAATCTTTTGTAGAAACTAATGGGTTTGTAAATCCCCAATCAATATTTAAGTCTATATCACTCCAAAGTAATGCATCTTCATATTCTGAATTATAAACTCCTGTACATTTGTAAGATAAAATTGTATCATCCTCTAATGAAATAAAACCATGAGCAAAACCAGGTGGAATCCATAAAATAGTTTTATTCTCTTTATTAAGTTCAATTGAAAAATACTGACCATAAGTAGAAGACTCTTTTCTTATATCTACCACAACATCCAATACAGATCCGCTTATAACTCGTACTAATTTACCTTGCGCAAAAGGAGGATTCTGAAAATGCAAACCTCTTAACACCCCCTTATTTGATAAAGATTGATTGTCCTGAACAAAATTCAAATCTAAACCATTTTCAGCAAAGGATTCTTGACTCCAGCTTTCAAAGAAATTCCCTCTATCATCGATAAAAATTTTTGGCTTTATAACTAGTAAACCTTCTATTGGGGTTTTTAATACTTCCATTTATTATTTTTTAATTTTCTAAAAGCCAAATATAGAAAAATGAACTTCTTATTTTCAAGGAAAAGCGAACAATAATTGTAGTTTTGCCAACATATTTTACAAATCTTATAAAAAACTATTATGAATAAAACATTACAATTATTAATCGTTGGTTTCGCGATTGTTTTGAGCTCATGCTCTAATGATGCAACTGACAAAAAACCAGAAACAGAAATGGAAAAAGTAAGTTACAGTTTAGGCGTAAATGTGGCAACAGGAGTTAAGGCACAAGGTCTAGAGACTATTGATGAAAATGCAGTAGCAAAAGCATTTAAAGATGTATTTGCAGGAAATGAATTAGATATTTCAGAAGAAGAAAGCATGCAAGTATTGCAAGATTTTTTCGGAAAATTAGCTGCTGAAAAAAGTGCTAAAGCAGGAGAAGCAGAAACAGAATACCTTTCTGAAAATGGAGCTAAAGATGGAGTAATAACAACTGCAAGCGGTTTACAATATGAAGTAATGACAGCAGGAGAAGGCGTAAAACCAACTGCTGAAGATCAAGTTACTGTACACTACCACGGTATGCTTACTGATGGAACAGTATTTGACAGCTCAGTAGATAGAGGAGAGCCTGCACAATTTGGCGTAACACAAGTTATTCCAGGATGGATTGAAGCTTTACAATTAATGAGTGTTGGCGATAAATGGAAACTAACAATCCCTTCATCATTAGCTTATGGAGATAAAGGAGCAGGAGGTTTAATTGGTCCAGGAGAAACTCTAGTATTTGAAGTAGAGTTAATTGGTATTAACTAATCAATATTATAAATAAAAAGAAAGCCGAGCAAATGCTCGGCTTTTTTATTTGCAATTTTTCTAACAGCGCAATTTAGAAATTCAAATACTATACTATTTTTTAAAAGCTAACTATCAGAATATCAATATCCTTACAGCAAGTTAATTATTAATCTAACTTTCGAGTCCAAGTAGATGATCTACCCAAAAAGGAAAAACCGATATAGCCTCTCAGATCAATAGTGTTATTATCTTTTAACGTCATCATTCCACTATAAGTTTTCCCTTTTTTAGGATCATATAATTCTCCATTATCCCAAATTTTATCTTTAATAAAGGTAAAACCAGTCATCATTACCATTCCCATTCTTGCTCTAGATTTTAATTTCTCATTCGGATTTAAAGGGTCAGTTTTTGGATTTCCATTATCATCATTTGGAAATTCCATCCAAGTAATTTTTCCTGAAACTGTTTCATTTTCTTCAAAAAGAGTAATGACAGCATCCTTTTCAGCATTGTACCATTCTCCTACTATATCAGCATTAGTTTGCGAAAATGCAAGCAAAGCAACAAAAGATAAAACCAGTGTTGTTGTTATTTTTTTCATAATCATATTTTTTTTGTTAAAGATAATAAAAATTATTAATCAATCCTTTTAAGTTCTAATTTCTCACTAGTAACTAAATTTTGAAATAATGGAAAAGATTATTTTTGTCTGAAATAAATTTGAATAGGAACTCCTGAAAAATCAAAATTTTGACGTAATTGATTTTCAATATAACGCTTATAAGGATCCTTAATATATTGTGGCAAATTTGCAAAAAATACAAAAGTTGGAGTTGCTGTTGGCAATTGCATACAATATTTAATTCTAATATACTTCCCTTTAGTTGCTGGTGGAGGATGTTGTTCAATCAAAGGTAACATCACCTCATTTAATACTGAAGTAGCTATTTTTTGCGATCTATTTTTATGAACTTGTATAGCAGCTTCTAATCCTTTTAATAACCTTTGCTTATGCAAAGCCGAAACAAATACAACAGGAACATCTGTAAAAGGAGAAATTTTCGCCTTAATCTGCTCTTCAGCTTTTTTAGCAGTTTCAGTAGATTTATCTTGCAAATCCCACTTATTTACTAAAATAACAATTCCTTTTTTATTTCTATCTGCAATATGAAAAATTCTTTGATCTTGAGACTCAAAACCTCTAGATGCATCGATTACATGAATACAAACATCACAATGCTCAATTGCACGCACTGATCGCATAACAGAATAAAACTCTAAATTTTCATGTACATTTTTCTTCTTTCTAAGACCAGCAGTATCTACCAAAGTAAAATCAAAACCAAACTTATTGAACTTTGTATTTAAAGAATCACGAGTAGTACCTGCGATATCAGTAACGATATTTTGTTCCTTACCAATAAGGGCATTAATAAAAGATGATTTCCCAACATTTGGCCTACCGATCACTGCAAATTTAGGAGTATCATCTTCATCTGGCTCAACATCATCATCAAAGTGTTTCAATAACTCATCAAGCAACTCACCTGTACCACTTCCACTGATTGAAGAAAAAGGAACATACTCTCCAATTCCTAAATTATAAAACTCAACAGAGTCTTCTAACAAGCGCTTATTATCTACTTTATTCACTCCAAGAACAAGCTTCTTATTTGATTTTCTAAGCAATTTAACCACTGCTTGATCTAGATCAGTAATACCTGCTTTTGCATCAACTAAAAACAAAATTACATTAGCTTCATCAATGGCTAGTTCTACTTGTTTTCTAATTTCAGACTCAAAAATATCATCACTTCCATGGACATATCCACCAGTATCTATTACTGAAAACTCACGACCATTCCAATCAGCTTTACCGTAATGTCTATCACGTGTTACTCCACTTATTTCATCTGTTATGGCCTGTCTACTTTCAGTAAAACGATTAAAAATGGTGGATTTCCCAACATTTGGCCTTCCTACTATTGCTACAATATTGCTCATTATTCGTATCCGAATTTTTTTAACTGCTGATTATCATTTCTCCAGTTCTTTTTTACTTTTACTGGAGTCGCTAGAAAAACCTTTTTGTCTAGCATTTTTTCAATATCCCTTCTTGCTTCTGTACCAATACGCTTTAAACCTAATCCTTGATGACCAATAATAATTCCTTTTTGACTCTCTCGCATTACATAAATTATTGCTCTTATTTTGATGATTTCTTCCTCTTCAAAAAACTCCTCTACTTCAATTTGCACACAATATGGTATTTCCTTTTTATAATGTTTAAGTATTTTTTCACGAATAATTTCTTCAATAAAAAATCGTTCAGATTTATCAGTAATTGCATCCTTTTCATAATAAGGAGGAGAAACTGGTAACATTTCAACCAACTTTTCCTTTATAACATCAAGGTTGAAATTATTTAATGCAGAAATAGGTAATAATTGAGCATTTGGTAATTCTGCACTCCACTTTTCAATTTCTTGAGCTACAAAATCCTGCTCGGCCAAATCAATTTTATTCAACAACATAATAATTGGGACAGAAGTCTTTTTTAACCTTTCAAAAAGCTTTTCATCTTTCAACCCTTTCTCTCCAATCTCAATCATGTAAATAAGTACATCTGCATCTTGAAAAGCTGAGTGCACAAAATTCATCATATTTTCTTGTAGCTTATAAGCCGGTTTTATTACTCCAGGAGTATCCGAAAATACAATCTGATATTCCTTTTCGTTTAGAATTCCTAAAATTCTATGACGAGTAGTTTGTGCTTTATTGGTTATAATAGAAAGTTTCTGCCCTATTAAAGCATTCATTAACGTTGACTTACCTACGTTAGGGTTTCCTATAATATTTACATATCCTGCTTTGTGCTCCATTTTGCAAAGAAACGAAAAAAGAGCCAAGCAAATGCTTAGCCCTTAATTATAATTTTAGAGTTTTTATTTCCCTAAATTAAAACCAACCATAATTGAAACTCTTGCTCCTGTTTGATGGGTTACTGAGTAAGCAGGAATTGCAGAAGAAACTAAATACTGTGTTTCTGAATAATTCCAATATTCATCACCATTATTTGGGATTCCATCAGGATCAATATATTCCTCGTTATATAGATAATCATACTGAGCCTCTTCTTCATCATGTTTATAAGTTTTATTCATACTAGGCACATAAGTAATATTTACTGGCACATTTAGTTTACCAAATTTAAAGTTATATCCTGCACCAAACACCATAGCAATACCTCCTAAAGATAAGTTAGGACCAACAGCAAATTCAATACCGCTTGATGTACGAACACCTACCATTGATGAAACTGAAGGTAAAAAAAGTCCTTTTTCCATTCCTCCAATTAAAGCAACCCATTCAACAATACCTGTAATATCACCACCATCAGAAAATCTACTTTCCCATTGCCAGCCATATTGTGAAATTGCAGCACCATATTTTCCAGTTGAACCTGTCCATTCCTCTCTCACTTCATCAGAGAAAAACGGCACATCTCCCCTAATAAGACTTGCTAAGGATCCTGGAGTAATCATAGTAACGCCAACTCTTGGTCCTGATAATTTTTCAACTTGTGCATTTACTGACAGTATTCCAAATCCAATAATTAAAGTTAATAGTGTCTTTTTCATTTTTTTCATTTTTATGTTAATATATTAATAATCCTCCAGATTGAACTGATTCAATTGCAAATAACAATAGAATTATAAGTACGAAGCCAGCTAACCAACCCAAAGCTAATGATTTTCTATAGTTCTTCTTATTAATAAATAATAACGCTAGAGGTAAACCATAAAGAAAAAGGAATGGCATTGTTAATATTCCTATCATAAAGGCCCAAGAATCTAACTTAAAACGTTCAGGGTCTATTTCAGAAATAATACCTTGTGTTTCAACGGGAAAAGCTGCAAAAGAAATTACTGAAACCAAACTAAAAAAACAAAATAATACATTTTTTTTCATACAATAATTATCTTTTATTTATTCAAATTAAAACCAACCATAAGAGATATTCTTAATCCTGAACTATAAGAATAATCCTTACCATCAACATTGTCGATAGTAGACTTACCTGGCATAAAAACTAAATTAACTGGCAAGTTTAAACTCCCAGATTTAAAATTATGACCTATTGCAAATACCATTCCAACTCCAGTTAATGAAAGGTTTGGACCTGCACCAATTTCTAATCCATTAGAAACTCTCACACCAATTATGGAAGATACTGAAGGTAAAAATAATCCTTGTTCCATACCACCAACCAAAGCAATCCACTCAACTATACCCGTAACATCAGCACCTCCATCAGCAAATCTACTTTCCCATTGCCATCCATATTGCGTAATCATTGCAGAACCAGTTTTACCTATTTGATTAGCATCATTATCTGTAGAACTAAACCCTTCATGTACAAAATCCGCTGCAGTACCTGAAGTAATAAATGTCACACCAATTCTTGGCCCTGCTAATGTTTGAATTTGCGCATTAGCTGATAGTAATCCTAACCCAAATACAATTGTAAATACTATTTTTTTCATTATTTTTTATTCTTTAATTAATTATGTGACAAAATTAAAGTATCCAAATCTAAGTACTATGCTTAGCATAGCAAACGATTATTTTCTAGATTAAAAATTATTTAATAGCGTCTAGTTTTTCTGCAGCTTGCCCCCACTCAACTTCCAATTCTTGTAGTTTTAGCTGATTATTCTCGTATTCTGCAAAAAAACCATCTTTTTTTGACATCTCACTAAATTTTTCAGGGATAGCTAAGTCAGCATCTATTTGTTTTTGATATTTATCTAAAACTTCAATTTGCTTCTCCAACTTACTAATCCTATTCTGTAGCTTCTTTAACTCTTTCTGCTTATTTTTCTGATCAGTATAAGATAATTGATCTCCTGACTTATCTTGTTTTGTTTTCTTTTGTTCCTTTTGCGAACTTTCTAACTCTTTAAAATTTTCTAAATCCTTTTCAGAAAGGAAGGTATCAATATCCCCAACATACTCTTTAATATTTTGATTTTTAAACTCATATACTTTCTCGGTAAGTCCTTGTAAAAACTCTCTATCATGAGAAACAACAATTAAACTTCCATCATAATTATTCAAAGCCTTTTTCAAGAGTTCTTTAGAAGTAATATCCAAATGATTAGTAGGCTCATCCATTACTAATAAGTTATAAGGTTCAAGCAATAATTTACATAAAGCAACTCTAGCACGTTCACCTCCTGAAAGAACTTTAACTTTCTTTTTCACTTCATCATTACTAAACAAAAACGAACCTAAAATAGAACGCTCTCTCCCTGCCGTATCCTCTGTGGCAGCTTGCTCAATAGTTTCTAAAACTGTTAAGTTTTCATCTAAAAATTCAGCTTGATTCTGAGCATAATATCCCATCTTTACTTGATGACCTAACTGAATCTCTCCAGTAAAATCAAGTTCCTTTACTATCATTTTTGCCAAAGTAGATTTCCCTTCCCCATTCTTCCCAACAAAAGCAAGTTTATCTCCTCTTACTATTTCAAGATTTATCTTATCTAGCACATTTAAATCACCATAATTCTTAGACGCATCCTTTACTTCCAAACTCATTTTCCCTGAATGAGGAGCAGGAGGAAAACGGAATTGCATACGCGCAACATCTTCCTGTTCTACTTGAATAATCTCAAGCTTTTCTAGTTTTTTAATTAAAGATTGAGCAAACGAAGCTTTATTCTTTTTAGCTCTAAATTTATTAATTAAAATCTTTGTTTCTCCAATGTATTTATCTTGATTTTTTTTTGCCTGAATCTGTTTTTCTACTCTATCCTCACGTAAAGTTAAGTACTTAGTGTAAGAAGCTTTATAATCATTAATTTTTGAAAAAGCTACCTCAATAGTTCTGTTGGTTGAGGCATCTAAAAACAACCTATCATGCGAAACTAATACTACAGCCCCACTATAGTTTTTTAGCCACCTCTCCAACCACATTATAGATTCAATATCCAAAT
This sequence comes from Cryomorphaceae bacterium, assembly GCA_949531795.1. GTDB lineage: Bacteria > Bacteroidota > Bacteroidia > Flavobacteriales > BACL11 > UWMA-0277. Next base: position 18,398 of record CATIQX010000148.1, read on the forward strand.
GATTGGTTGGTTCATCTAGCAATAACAATTCAGGCTTCATTAAAAGAATTTTGGCTAATTCAATTCGCATACGCCAACCTCCACTAAATTCAGTAGTCTGACGTTCAAAGTCATATTGTGAAAATCCTAATCCCGATAAAACTTGGCTAATTTCAGCTGCAGTATCATGTCCACCCGCCATTCTGAATCGTTCCTCTAAAACATTAAATTCATTTATTATATCCAAATAAGCATCACTTTCATAATCTGTACGCTCAGTCAATTGCTTATTTGCTTCATTCATTCTGATTTCAACATCATTAAGGAATTCGAATGAAGTTTGTGCTTCTTCCAGCACAGTTCTACCATCTTCAAACTCCAAATCCTGTCTCAAAAACCCAACAACAATACCATTTGGAACAGAAACATTACCATTATTGGGTGTTAAATCTTTAGCCAATACCTTTAGTAAGGTCGATTTACCAGCTCCGTTTTTACCTGTTAACCCAATTTTATCTCCCTTATTTACCATAAAAGAGATGTTTTTAAAAATGTCCTGACCCCCGAAATAGAGGGATAAATTATTTACTGATACCATGGCCGCAAAAGTAAACTTTTTATGTACCTAAAATAAATTTAAAAGAATGATTGCCAAATTAATTTATAGCAGTATGTTTGCAAACCTAAATCGCGGGGTGGAGCAGTTGGTAGCTCGTTGGGCTCATAACCCAAAGGTCGCAGGTTCGAGTCCTGTCCCCGCTACAAAGTAAAAGACCCCTTAATTGGGGTCTTTTTTTTACTACACTTAAAAATAAAATTTAATTACTACAGGATTAAATTTAAAGAAAATACAATTTCGTATAGCTTTTAATTAAATAATCTATACATTTGCAAGATAACCACTAAAAATAATTATGAAAGAATTTATAGCAGTTTACTATCCAATAATTTTAGCATTCATATGTATGCTTTACTCGATTGGTTTCCATATATTTGACATGCCTGAAGAGGCACAGTATTCGGCACACTGGCCAGGAACAATTCTGCTATTTGCAATTGCCATCAGACAAAGAAGAAAATCATGAACTCAGGAATGCTTATAGTTGGTTTTATTATTTTTTCAGTATATATATTTGGACTTATATACATGATAAATTACTCTCACAAATCACAAGAGAAGGATATGAAAGATGATCCAGAATTAAAAAATTTAAAATAATTCTAAAGTTTTAGATAAAATGCCAGAAGGACCAGAAGTAAAAATAGCTTCAGATTATTTCAATGAATTCTTTTCAGCAAGTAAAAAAATAGAATTTGAGATTATTTCTGAATATTATGAACAAAAATACTTTACTGTTTTCAAGACCATTAGTGAATTACTAAAAACAGCCCAACCAACATACACAATAGGAAAAAATATATTCCTTGATTTAGGAAACGATCTAATATTTAACTTCCATCTAGGCATGACAGGTGGCTGGTCAAATGAACTAGTTAAACATTGTCATTTTCGTGCTTTTGACTCTAACAATGAAATATTTTTTAAAGATGTACGTAAATTTGGAAATATGAAGATTATAACTCAAGCTCAATTTAAAGAGAAATTTAATCCTCATTATGATCTTCTTAACAAATCATACAGATTAAAAAGTCATTTAAATTATCTAGAAGAAAATATTAAAGCCAAAAAATCTATTTGCTCATTAATTATGGATCAAAAATACTTTCCAGGAGTAGGTAACTATATAAAGTCTGAGAGCTTATACATTTCAAAAATACACCCTGAAGAAAAATGGGGTAACCTAAATGAAGATACTATAATTAGCTTAATAAGAAATATACAAAAAGTAATGAATGACAGCTACAAATCAGGAGGTGCAGAACTAAAAGACTTTAAGAATCCTTTTAACCCATCCAAATTTAGTCTTCAAATTTATGGTAAGAAATATACTGAACAAAATAATATAGTAACATCTGAAAAAACTTCTGACTCAAGAAAGACTTGGTTTTGCCCAAAACAACAAAAATTAATAAAAATCCAATATACTTAATAAGTACAAAGATTCAATCCCTTACAAATAAAAATAGTTAAAGCTTACTAAGCTAATCTAAAATCAAACTACTTTTTTTGTAATATTGTAAAATCATAAAACAATACTTAAAAAAACTAAAATGAAAATTTATAAAACACTTCTTATTGCTCTATTATTATCTAGCGCTTCTTTATTTGCACAAAAATATCCAACAATTAATATTGGAGAAAAAATGCCTATGCAACAAACAGAAATATTTGACACAGAAGAAAAGAGCACAACACTTAATAAAAACCTAAAAAATAATGGCATATTAATAGTATTTACGTCAAACTCTTGTCCTTTTGTAGTAATGTGGGAAGATAGGTATCAATTATTAGAAGAAAAATGCAGGAACAGTAACATAGGAATGGTTTACATTAACTCAAATCAAGCCAAAAGAAGTGGAGATGATTCAGTTGAAAAAATGAAAAATCACTCTAGAGAAATGGGTTATACTTTTCCATATTTGATAGACAAGAACAGTGAAATGGCAAATGCCTTTGGAGCCAAAACAACTCCACATATATTTTTATTTAATAATGAAAAAGCATTGGCATATAAAGGAGCGATAGACGATAATTATAAGTCAGCTAATGATGTTACTGAAAACTATTTATTAGATGCTTTAGAGCAGGTTAGTAATCAACAAAATATTAGCATTAAAGAAACTAAAGCCGTAGGATGTAGCATCAAAAGGATTAGAAAATAAATATTACCAACCAAAATTATATTTACAACAGTAGCAGTCCAATCCACAATTAATTCTAATTAAACTGCATGTTGAATTTATCTTTAGTTTAAAAGGTAAATTACAATTAATATAATAAAACTTGCTTCAGTTTCATCCCAACATTATATAATAAGACCTAAATCATAGATCTACTCATAACAATTCACTAGCTAGAGTTATTTCAAATTTTAATAACTATTGGTGTGGATGAACTGTGTGTAAAATTTAACATTCTACAAAAACTAAATATTACAAATAGAAAAATAGTTTACTTATTTTTTATTGTAAAAATTAGTCATTATTATTGCGTGAGGTAAGGTTATTACTGAGATGCCAATTATTGAGAAAAGAAATACCGATATATTAATAAATCCAAAATTCATTAATAATAAGAAAACTACTAAAAACATAATTGAAAGTAAAGTATGAGGATATAATAGTTTAATAAAATTAAGTAGATTTAAATTAGACTGCAAAGATTTTAAGTAATCAAACTCTTGTTTTAAAACTTTTATTGAATGCAGAAAAATAAAGTATAGTGTAAAACTAATAATTATTGGAAATAAATAAAAAGTAATATGAATTAAGATTAATAGAAATATTTCATTCATTAACTGCTGATTAGAAATGCTTACTTTATAACTTTCATAAACTAATAAAGAAATTATTATCAAATTACTAAAATAAAAAATATACTTAAAAATTGAAATATTAAATACTTTACTAAAATTCTCAGTATCAATAAACTGATTAGATAATAACAATAATTCATTATTGTTATAAAAAATTAAAGTTGAAAGTAAAGCAAAGCCCCAAAATAAATAAATAATTCTTTTCTTATTTACAAAAGAATAATCTACTAACTGTGATTCACCAAAATGGTAAGATGATAAAAGTAAAAAGAAAACAAGCGATATAATTGGTGTTAGCCACCAGAACAAACAGTAAATAATTATAGTTACTATGTATATTAAATAAAATCTAAATCTTGTGATCTTATTGGATGATAAATAAATAATATTATCAATTGCTCCGTGAGGGATACCAAAAAGAGAGATTAAAATTATAGAACCTATAACTTGACTGTCCATGCTAATCTCACCATTTAATGTGAAAATTGCAAAAAGAGCGTAAACAAATACTAGATATGTAAATGTAAATTTGTTCAAAAAAAAATAGGGCAGGATTTCTCCTGCCCTATTTATTTAAAATATTAAGCTACTTTTTTATTTGATTCAGCTATAGCGATAGAGTAAACCACTAATCCAAATCCTATTTTGTTGATTGCATCAGCAATGTTATACCATACATCAACACTTTCTGGTGCCATAACACTACTTAACCATCCACCTTCCATACACATGTAACCGATAGGATAGATTGACCATCCTACTAATACAAACCAAGCTAAATATTTAACACCTTTCTTGATAGCATCAGAGTTACTTTTTTCAGCTAATTGAGCAACCTCACCAAACCATACAGTGTATGCTATGTATAAGTAACCAATAGTTGAAAGTACTCCCCATGTTACAGAATGACCTGTAGTTCCATCTGAGAATGCCTCTCCAATATATCCACAAACTAACATCCAAGTTGAAGCAAGAATTAACTTCCATAATAGACTTTTCTTAGCTCCAGCCAATTTAGTAAGTAAGTAAAATTCAACACACATCAATGGAACCGTTAAGATCCAATCTACATATCTGAAGAAAGTTGGAGAAGTTTCAGTTGCTAACCAGTAGTCTCTCATGTAGTAATAGTGTACAGCAGCTATACCCGTAATTAGAGCTGATACTAGTAAAGACATTTTCCATTTGTCGTCAACACTTCCTCTTTCAACAAAAAAGAATACAGATGCTGCTAACATTGCAATGTAACCAATAAAGAATGTGAAAGCCACATAATTATCTGGTGCAATTGCTGTAATAACATTTAATAACATATTTTTATTTTTTTAATTAATATTCAGCAAACCTAATAAAAATAATTGAATTATTGTGAATTAATATTTTATTTTGTATAGTTTTTTTTAATAAA
>CATIQX010000149.1 GCA_949531795.1 Cryomorphaceae bacterium
AAAAAGAAAGCAACTGACCCAAAATGGTATAAGAAAGAGTTTTTGACACTTAAATCTAGAAAAACTGGTCTTTTTTATTCCGCAAAATATAAAGTTTCAAAAAAACTTTTAGCAAGATAGTTTACTTTAGGTAAGTCTTTTCTTAATCATCAACCCCTCCCTTTTCAGCTTTCATTTGTGGAAAAAACAATACATCTTGTATAGAATTACTATTGGTCATAATCATGCTCAACCTATCAATTCCAATTCCTAAACCTGCAGTTGGTGGCATTCCGTATTCTATTGCTCTTAAAAAATCTTCATCCAATAACATTGCCTCATCATCTCCTCTTTTTCCTAACTCCAATTGCTCTTCAAATCGTGCTCTTTGATCAATAGGGTCATTCAATTCTGAAAAGGCATTACAGATTTCTTTTCCATTACAAATCGCTTCAAATCGCTCTACTAAACCTTCATGTTCTCTGTGTTTTTTTGCCAATGGAGACATCTCAACAGGATAGTCTGTAATAAAAGTAGGTTGTATCAACTGACCTTCACATTTTTCTCCAAAAATCTCATCAATTAATTTACCTCTACCCATGCTTTTATCAACATCAACACCTAATTTTTTAGCTGTTTCAGCCATAGTCTCCTCATCCATTTTCGAAATATCAATTCCTGTAAAATGCTCTATTGCTTCATACATAGTGTAACGCTTCCAAGGTCTTTGGAAATTAATTAAATTATCACCAACCTGAATTTCTGTTTTCCCGTGTAAATCCAAAGCAATTTTCTCTACCATTTCTTCAACTAAGTCCATCATCCAGGAATAATCCTTGTAAGCAACATACAACTCCATTTGTGTAAACTCAGGATTGTGAAAACGACTCATCCCTTCATTTCTGAAATCTTTTGAAAATTCATATACTCCATCAAAACCACCCACAACCAATCTTTTTAAATACAATTCATTAGCAATTCTCAGATACAATTCCATATCCAAAGTATTGTGATGAGTTTTAAACGGACGAGCTGCAGCACCACCATAAAGTGGTTGTAAAATTGGTGTTTCAACCTCCAAGTATTCTTTATTATTCAAAAACTCGCGCATGGAGTTTGTTAATTTAGTTCGCTTGATAAAAGCATCTTTTACTTGAGGGTTAACAACCAAATCTACATACCGCTGTCTGTATCTTTTTTCTGGATCAGTAAAAGCATCATGAACTGTTCCGTCAGCATCTAACTTTGGTAAAGGTAATGGGCGTAAGGATTTAGCAAGCACCTTTAACTCTTTTACCTTTACAGATATCTCCCCGACTTTAGTAATAAAAACGGTTCCTGTAATTCCAATAATATCCCCAATGTCCAATAGTTTTTTAAAAACTGTATTGTACATGGTTTTATCCTCCGTTTCGCAAATTTCATCTCTATTTACATAAATTTGAATTTTCCCATCACTATCCTGTAATTCAGCAAATGAGGCTTTACCCATAATCCTTCTACTCATCAATCTGCCAGCAATCACTACATTTAACTCCTCTCCATCCTTGTATTTTTCCTTAATCTGCTTTGAAGTTATATTTACTTCAAATAAGTCAGCTGGGTAAGGATCAACTCCTAAATCTCTTAATTTTTGTAAGGATTCTCTTCTTACTAATTCTTGCTCGGAAAGTGCTCTTGTCATCTGTTAAATTTTTTACAAAGATAGGAATTCTATTATCCTATTATTTCGTATTTTGGACTTCTTTTAACAACACAATTTTAAGACCAAATTATAAAATTATTTAAGATGAAGATGAACGATTATATTAATGATTTTAGCAATCATTTAAGTGAAGCAATTGATATAGCAAACAATACAACTTTAACGCCTTACTCTAAAGAAATCAGAAGTATTTTAATTTGTGGATTGGGAGGTTCTGGGATCGGAGGAGCAGTTGTAAATGATATTATTTCGTCAAAAGTAAATATTCCTATCGCCGCAACTAAAGATTATAGTATTCCTAATTTTGTGAATGAACATACGCTTGTTATTGCGAATTCCTATTCAGGAAATACAGAAGAAACTCTTTATGCTTTAGAAAAATGTCAAGCAAGGGGAGCGGAAATTGCAGTAATTACTTCAGGTGGAAAGTTAAAAACTATTGCTGAAGAAAATAAGTACAACAAAATAATTATTCCTGGAAACCATCCTCCAAGAGCTATGTTTGGATATGCGTTCACTGAACTATTCTTTATGTTAAATCATTATGGTATTATTGATGGTGCTTTTAAAAAAGACTTTGATAAGGCAATCAAATTACTTGATATAGAAAAAGCTAACATCCAAAAACAAGCAATGGATTTAGCAAAAAAAATGTACAAACAAACCCCTGTTATTTATGTAGCTAACGGTTTTGAGGGGGTTGCAGTTCGCTTCCGTCAGCAATTAAATGAAAACAGTAAAATGCTTTGCTGGCATAATGTTGTCCCCGAAATGAATCATAATGAATTATTGGGTTGGCGTACCAATGTTGATGCTTTAGCGGTTGTTTTTTTCCGTAATGAATGCGATTATAATCGTAATCAAATCAGAATAGATATTAATAAAAAAGTTATTTCCAAGTTTACCAGCAATATTACTGAAGTATGGAGTAAAGGAGATTCTTTGATTGAAAATTCGCTTTATCACATTAGCGTGGGAGATTGGACAAGTTGGTATCTTTCAGAGATGAATAATGTAGATGCTATTGAGATAGATGTTATTGAGTTTTTAAAAGGAGAACTCGATAAAATATAATGAATAAACAAGTATCATTTAGGGATTTAGGACTGGTTGATTACAAACAGTGTTGGGATTTTCAAGAACAGCTTTTTGCAGAGATTTTAGCGGTAAAATCTTCAAATCGTAAAGAAAATAAAAAAGTTGATACTAAAAATCATTTAATCTTTTGTGAGCATCCACATGTTTACACTTTAGGAAAAAGTGGAGATGAAAATAATCTTTTGGTAAATAAAGATTATCTAAAAAGTAGAGGAGCAACCTTTCATAAAATAAACAGAGGAGGTGATATTACTTATCATGGTCCAGGACAAATTGTAGGTTATCCTATTTTAGACTTGGATAATTTTTTTACCGATATTCATAAGTATTTACGCTTTTTGGAGGAGGCTGTAATTCTTACTTTAAAAGAGTACGGATTAGAATCTGAACGCTCTACTGGAGAAACAGGAGTTTGGTTTGATATAGGTACGCCAAAGGCAAGAAAAATATGTGCTTTAGGGGTTAAAAGTAGTCGGTGGGTAACTATGCATGGTTTTGCTTTTAATGTAAACTCTGATTTATCTTATTTCGGAAATATTATCCCATGTGGTATTACCGATAAAAGTGTAACATCACTTCAAAATGAATTAGGAAAGGAAATGAATATGGATGAGGTAAGAGACAAGCTTAAAGCCCATTTGGTT
>CATIQX010000150.1 GCA_949531795.1 Cryomorphaceae bacterium
ACGGCGAGTACACTTAGTGACCAACTTACCTCAACCTTTATTGGTATTATCCCCATTAAATAAGCTCTTGATTGATCAGAATATGAATTTACATGACTTTTTGATTTATCTTTAATTGAGTAGTGTTGAACTAATAAAAGCGCTCCCACGATTTCTACATTTATCATTCCACCAAATTCGCCTTAGTTTAAGTGCCCCATGGCTTTATGACCTTTTGAAAATGATTGATATTCAATATCCGTTAACTCTCTTAGCCATTTATACACGTCTATGCTGTCAACAGGCACATTGATTTCTTGTTCGTAATAGAAGTTTTTCATACGCTTATCCTTTTTCAAATGCATATTTCTGTGAAATATAAGAAGTTATCATAAATATCATAGCTGCTAAAGCATTATGATAATTCCCTGTACTTATGGAAAAGTGTGCTGATAGAGCTAAAGAAATACATATAAAAAATCCAGCATATGCCCATTCCTTTAGCCAGTCTATTTCCCTAGACCATATTGCAACTAATCCTAAAAACTTTGCAATTGCAAGGGGGTATAAAAGATACGAAGGATAACCTAGTTTTAAAAAACCAGCACTAAATTTATCGTATTGTGTAACATAAAGTCCGATAGAACCTACTATTATTATTGAGAATAAAATAGTAGAAACCCAGTATGTCAATTTAGTTTTTTTCATATATCTAACTTAAGAAAAAATAAAAGTTTTTCATTTTCCAAAAGTAATAACATTTTCAATACTAAAATTGGAAAATGTGCTGAATGTCAAAGTAATGATTTAAACGTCAAGCTAAATATTGTCTTAGCTGCAGAAAGCAATGGGCCATTCCTCTATAAATGTTAGTTTAACCTATTTACGAGGTTTAGAAATATCTGAATTAAAGGAGGGAGATATGCCTATGGTTTAATTGTCAAGCGAGGATTAAAAAGACGGAGCGTATGTTTTTCGTATTAGCTTTAATAAAAAAAGGGAGGGTGTATTACTATCTCCCCCCATCTTTAGTTAGGTTTTTTTTAGAAATTATATCCAACTGATAGTTGTAATACTCTGTGTTTAAAATCACCAAAGTCTCCATCAGGCACATCAGTTAGTCCCATTGAGTAACGAAGACCAAAATTCAATCCCGAGTCAAGTTTGTAGCCTGCACCCAAATTCAATGCAAAATCTGTTGACTTTAAAAAGTCCTTAATGTCTCTACTTTCTCCATCAATATCAGCTTTGGCGCTTGTAAGGAAGCCAATTTGGGGCCCTGCCTCAAGACTAAAGCCATCTCCAATATAAAATTTGGCCATCACAGGTAGGTTAATGTAATCTACTTTTGCTATCGCATCGCCGTTACCAGTGAAGCCTTGTCCTGAATATAACAATTCAGGTTGAATTGAAAATGACTCTGACATTTCAATTTCTGCAGTAGCACCTAGGTGAAATGCAGTTCTAATATCAAGACCGTCTGCACCTTCACCTACTCCACTTGTGAAATTTAAGCCAGCTTTTGCTCCAAAAGTCACGTTCTGAGCACTGATAGTAAAAGCTACTAATAGCATTGGAATAAATAATAATTTTTTCATAATGTATGTTTTTAACTAAACAATATATAAAAGCAATGCTTGTCTTTTATAAAGAATCGACATTGCTTTTATCTAACTAACTCACTAACAATCAAAAAACTCTTATAACTTATAATTTTTACATTTTTATTTAATTATAGTTGCTTTTATTTATTTGATGTTGTAAGAACAATAAAAAAAGCTGAAGGGGGTAATTTAAAGACTTTGGTTAAAGTCTAGCACAATTCTCATCCACATTCCCGACAAAGAATTTTCCGGATCATCTTGGTTACTCAGAATAGGAAAATTATAAACAGCCGATGTTTTCCCTGTGCTTTCATTGGTAAATACTTCTACACCTAGTTCACCTGCATATGAATATTCTCCATCCTGTGATTGACTAAACACATCAATAT
>CATIQX010000151.1 GCA_949531795.1 Cryomorphaceae bacterium
AATTGATATTAGATTATATTCTATAATTTATAAAGCAATTGAAGAATTGAAATTAGCAATGGAGGGTATGCTTAGACCTGATGTTGAAGAAAAAATTATTTGTAATATTGAAATTAGAGAAAGCTTTAAAATTTCTAAGATTGGTACTATTGCAGGTTGTATGGTGCTAGATGGGTCGTTAACAAGACAAACTGGTGTAAGACTTATTCGTGATGGTGTTGTAGTTTATACTGGTAAATTATCATCATTAAAACGTTTCAAGGATGATGTTAATGAAGTGAAAAAAGGATTTGAATGCGGAATGTCAATAGAAAACTTTAATGATCTTAAAGTAGGTGATATTATTGAAGGATATGAGCAAGTAGAAGTAAAAAGAGTATTAAAATAAATACTTATTTTCTTAACTGAGAAAAATTAATAATCTGAGGAACAGGATAAGCACCAGGAAAGTTTTTACTTATCTGGTGCTTTATTTTTATAGCCTCTAGTTTTGTTCTAAAGTTTCCTACTAGTACTCTATAATATGGCGCTTCATATTCTAAATAAGTGGGGATTTCAGGATAAAGTTTAATAAAATCGATTTTTAATTGAGTTATTTCTTTTTGTTTTGCTTTAAAAAGTAGCTGAACACGCCAACCTTCCACTCCATTTTTGGATTTTAAAATGTTTTCATATTTAACAAACAATGCATCTATACCTTGTTCATTTACGCTAGTAATTACTTTATTTTCATTAAGAGTAGTATCTGTTTGTGCTGCTAAAATAAAAGGAAAAGCAATAAATATTAATAGTATTTTTTTCATCCTTCAAAAATATAAAATAAAATGAGTTTGCTTTTCCTATTTTTGCAGAGTGAGATTTTCGTATACATTTAAAGTTAATGGAGTAAGTGAGATGATTAAGTTATTGCTTCATAAGAGTCAATTTCTTAATTATATTAGCATATTAGATTCTAATACTAAAAGCAATCAAAATAGTTTGCCTAATGATTATATTAATTATGATTTGATTGCAGGTGTCGATGCTCTTGATGTAATTAATGTTGATAGTGACTCTTTTAATTCACTTCAAAATTTTCATGAAAAGCACAGCGATTGGTTATTTGGTTACCTTTCTTACGATTTGAAGAATGAAGTGGAGCACTTAACTTCTCATAATAAGCAGGGAATAAATGCAGCTAGTTTATCTTTCTTTGTGCCTAAATATGTATTATTATTAAAAGGGGATATATTAGAAATTCAAAGTTATGAAAATAAGCAAGATTGTCAACAATTTTTAGATGATCAGCATCTTGATTGGAAGGGAAAAAAAAATTGCGTACAATTAACTCAAAGAGATACTAAAGTAAAATATTTGGAAAAGATTGAAGTGATTAAAAAGCATATTCAAAGAGGTGATATTTATGAATTAAATTATTGTCAGGAGTTTTTTTCTGAGCAAGTAATGCTTAGTCCTCAGCATGTATTTCTGCAATTAAATAAAAATTCAAAAAGTCCATTCGCATCTTTTTTAAAATTAAACGATTTGAATATAATGTGTGCTAGTCCTGAACGATTTATTAAAAAATCAAAAAATAAAATTATCTCACAACCAATCAAGGGAACAAGAAAAAGAGGGAAGGATTTAGATGAAGATAATGTCTTGAGAAAGGAGCTTATTGATAGTGAAAAAGAAATTTCAGAAAACGTAATGATAGTAGACTTAGTGCGTAATGATTTGTCAATTACAGCATGTAAGGCAAGTGTAAAGGTGGATGAATTATGTGGTATTTATACTTTTAAAAAAGTACATCAGATGATTAGTACTGTATCTTCTAAAGTAGATGATAAAACTAATTTTAGTCAAATACTAAAGTCAGTATTTCCTATGGGTTCCATGACAGGTGTCCCAAAGCTTAGAGCAATGGAAATTATTGAGGAACTAGAGGAATTTAAAAGAGGAATTTTTTCTGGAGCTATTGGTTATATTACCCCGCAAGGAGATTTTGATTTTAATGTTGTTATCAGAACAATTTTATATAATTCAAGCTCAAAATATTTGTCAGTGGCTGTTGGAGGTGCAATTACTATTAAATCTGATGCAGATGAGGAATATGAAGAATGTTTGGTAAAGGTGAGGCCTATTTTTGAGGTGTTAAATTTTCAATTTGATGAAAAATAAAATACAGAATTTTATTGCTGAAAAATCTCTTTTTCAAAGGGAAGATAAGCTTATTTTAGGAATTAGTGGTGGTGCTGATAGTGTTTGCTTAATGCATATTTTATTGTCATTAGGGTATTCATTTGAGTTAGCACACTGTAATTTTAATTTGAGAGAAAAAGAGTCTGATGCTGACGAAGATTTTGTTAAAGAATTAGCAGAAAATTATAGCTTAAAAATCCATATAAAACATTTTAACACTTTAGCTTACGCTTTTGAAAATAAGATTTCTACACAAATGGCAGCTCGTGAATTAAGGTATGCTTGGTTTGATAAATTATTAATTAAGTCAGATGCTAAATATACAGTAATTGCTCATCATGCTAATGATGATGTGGAAACCTTTTTTATTAATTTAGTAAGAGGAACTGGTTTGAAGGGTTTGTTGGGAATTAAGGTAAAAAATAATTCGATTGTTAGACCTTTACTTTCAGTTTCACGATTAGAAATTGATCATTTTTTAAAAATTAGAGGTTTCGATTTTAGAGAAGATAGTAGTAATATTTCTGTGAAGTATTTACGAAATAAAATTAGGCATGAGTTAATACCTTTGTTTTTAGAGATGAATCCAAGTATTCAGCAAACTATAAAAAATGAAATAAAAATTTTGGAAGATGTTTCTCAGATTTATGCTTGCAAAGTTAAAGAAGTTAGAGAGGCTTTAATTCAAGAAAAAAATGGAATTGTGCAGTTTGAAACTGCAGCATTATTAGCGCTTAATCCTCTTTATAGCTATTTGTATGAACTATTATCTCCTTATGGGTTCTCTAATGTAGAGTCAATTTCAAAAGCGCTTTTAGGACAAAGTGGCAAACAATTCTTTTCATCTACACATCAGTTAGTGGTGGACAGGGAAAACATTTTTATCTCTCTTTTAAATAAAGAAAATGAGATCTTTGAAATTACTAAAAAAACTAAAAGTTTGGTTAAGCCATTAGAAATAAAGTTTAAAGTTACTTCGAATAAAACTATTATTCATGATAATAATATTGCTCAATTGGATCTTGAAAAATTAAAATTTCCTTTAACTTTACGAAAATGGAAAGAAGGCGATAAGTTCATGCCGTTAGGAATGAAAAAATTCAAGAAATTAAGTGATTTTTTTATTGATAATAAATTTTCAATAATAAATAAACAGGAACAGTGGCTGTTATGTTCTGATGTTGATATTGTATGGTTGGTGGGGTCAAGAATTGATGAAAGGTATAAGCTAGAAACCAATACAAAAAAAGTGTACATTGCACAACTTTAAATTTATAGAGGAATGTTAGACTTTGATTTTATAGAAAAACAATATTTGGGGCTCAATAAAATGTCGCTTAGCAGAAGAATGTCATTGGCTATTTTTTGTTTGGTTGCTTATTATTGGAGAGAAAATAATGATAAGGAAGGAGAGCTTTACTTTTTTATTGGTATAGGAATAATGGTTATTTCAATATTACTATTATTTATTCTTCATTTTGAAACTAAAGTAAAAAATGGAAGCGTTATATTAGATGGGCTTTGGACTTCCAGGAAAATAAAAATTGATACAGCAAGTATTGTATCTGTTAAGAAAGTAAAATATAGCAAATATTTTTTGAATCGTTCTGTTTACAATCTGCATCTAAAGGGTACAATTCGATTTTATACAAGAGGAATTGATGCTGTTGAACTAATTGATAAGGATGGTTTGATCTATCTAATAGGTAGTCAGAAATCAGAAGAATTAACTCGTGTATTACAAGATAAATTAAAATAAAAATGAAGAAAACTTTCATCCTATTTTTTACAACGCTGAGTGTGTTTGCGTCGGCACAAATTTTCAATCCTGTAACTTGGGAATTTTCTCACAAACAGTTGTCGGATAATGAAATAGAATTGCAGTTTAGAGCTAGTATTGATCATGGTTGGCATTTGTATTCTCAATTTATTGAGGATGATGGCCCAGTACCTACTGAGTTTACATTTACAAGATCGGAAGGTTATTCATTATTAGGAACACCTCAAGAAGGAGAGTCAATTGAAGAATTTGACCCTAATTTTGATATGATACTAAAATACTTTAAGCATGAAGCTACATTTACGCAAATAGTGCAAGTTTCTTCAGCTAAAGATTTTAACTTAGATGGAAATGTATACTTTATGGTATGTGATGAAGCTCAGTGTTTACCACCTGAAGAAGTTGAGTTTTCTTTTGAAATAAAAGGTGTTGATGGCGGGTCAGTCATTGAAAATACAAAAAATAAATCTGATAAAAATGAAAGTAAGAGTATGTGGGCACTTTTTTTTATTGCTTTTCTAAGTGGTTTTGCTGCACTCTTAACTCCTTGTGTTTTCCCAATGATTCCTATGACGGTTTCTTTTTTTACTAAGCAATCCAAGACAAAAGCGCAAGGAATTGCCAATGCTATTATTTATGGACTTTCTATTATTGCAATTTATGTTGCATTAGGAGTTGGTGTTTCTTCAGTATTTGGAGCTGATGCTTTAAATAATATGGCGACTAATGTTTATTTTAATGTTGGGTTCTTTATTTTGCTTATTGTTTTTGCAGCTTCTTTCTTAGGTGCTTTCGAAATTCAATTACCTTCTTCCTGGACAAATAAAAGTGTTGAGGCAGAAGGCAAAGGAGGTTTGATTGGAATCTTCTTTATGGCTTTTACTTTAGCTTTAGTTTCTTTTTCTTGCACAGGACCAATTGTAGGGACTTTACTAGTTGAAGCCGCAACAGGAGGATATATGGGTCCAATTATTGGGATGCTTGGTTTTTCATTAGCGATTGCGTTACCATTTGCTTTGTTTGCAGCTTTCCCTGGATGGTTAAACTCTTTACCGCAATCAGGTGGTTGGCTAAATTCAGTGAAAGTAACATTAGGGTTTTTAGAAATAGCTCTTGCATTTAAATTCTTGTCAAATGCGGATTTAGTAATGCAAACACATTTGTTGGAACGCGAATTATTTATTGCAATATGGATTATGATTTTTGGACTGTTGACTATGTACTTATTGGGATTCTTAAAATTTGCACATGATTCAGATTTAAAATATGTTTCTGTTGGTCGTTTGAGTGCTGCTATCTTAACTGGTACTTTAACTTTGTACATGATTCCAGGTATGTGGGGGGCGCCATTAAAGATAATTAATGCTTTCCCACCACCTATGCAATACAGTGAATCTCCTTATGGTGTAGGGAAATCTCAAGTTGGAAATACTTTTTCATCTCACGAAGAAGATGGTCAGCATTTAGGCCCTCAGGGTATTCTTGTTTTTCATGATTATGATATTGGAATGGCTTATGCTAAAAAAATAAATAAGCCTGTAGTTTTGGATTTCACAGGCCATGCTTGTGTTAATTGTCGTAAGATGGAAGAACAAGTCTGGTCAGCTGAAAATGTTAAGAATACGCTGGCTAATGATGTGGTATTAATTTCATTATATGTAGATGAAAGAATTGATCTCCCTAAAGAGGATCAGTATGAAACAACTATGGCTGGTAAAACTAAGAAAGTAAAAACTACTGGAGATAAATGGATGGTATTTCAGGCTAATAGCTATGGGACAAATTCACAACCGTATTATGTGTTTTTAAATCATGATGAAGAACCATTAGTCGAAAATGCCAACTACCAAGATTATGGGACAGTAGATTTGTTTACTGATTGGCTAAGAAGAGGTCTCCAAGAATTTAAAAAATAGAAAATAAAATTTAAATAATGGCAAAGAAGAAAATTATCACTAAAAAGTCAGAAGCTTTTTTAGAAAAATATTTAAATAACCCATCTCCAACAGGATTTGAGAGTGGAGGGCAAAAATTGTGGTTAGAATATATTACCCCTTATATTGATGAGCATTTTGTAGATACTTACGGAACTGTAGTTGGGGTGATAAACCCTGAGGCAAAATATAAGGTTGTTATTGAAGCTCATGCTGATGAAATTTCTTGGTTTGTACATTATATTACTAAAGATGGATTTATTTATTTAAGAAGAAATGGTGGTTCTGATCATCAGATTGCTCCCTCTAAAAGAGTAAATATACATACCAAAAAAGGAATGGTTAAGGCTGTATTTGGTTGGCCAGCAATTCATACAAGAAGTGGGGCAACAGAAAAGTCGCCAAAATTAGATAATATCTTTTTGGATTGTGGAGCTAAAGATAAGGATGAGGTTGAGGGATTAGGAATTCATGTAGGTTGTGTGGTTACTTATGAGGATGAATTCATGATTTTGAATAAAAACTTTTATGTAGGAAGAGCATTGGATAATCGTATAGGTGGTTTTATGATTGCTGAGGTGGCACGTTTATTAAAAGAAAATAAAGTAAAATTGCCGTTTGGATTATATATTACTAACTCGGTACAAGAGGAAGTGGGTTTAAGAGGAGCTCAAATGATTGTGGATACAATAAGGCCTGATGTTGCTATTGTTACTGATGTTTGCCACGATACTGGTACACCAATGATAGATAAGATAAAACAAGGTGATACAAAATGTGGAGCAGGTCCGGTGTTGACTTATGGTCCTGCAGTTCAAAATAATTTATTGGATTTAATTATTACTACTGCTGAAAAGAATAAAATTCCTTTCCAAAGAATGGCGGCTTCCAGAGCTACAGGTACAGATACAGATGCTTTTGCCTACTCAACTGGTGGAGTAGCATCTTCATTAATATCTCTTGCACTTAGGTATATGCATACGACTGTTGAAACTGTACATAAGGATGACGTTGAGGACGTAATACAATTGATTTATGAATCATTACAGAGGATTAAAAATAATCACGATTTCAGATATTTGAAATAAAAATTGAAAAGAAAGTCTCACCCTTGTTAATGATATTGTTCTATCTTTAACCTTTAATTTAAAACTTATAAAATGGATACAAATATTATTTTTGGAAATATAGCTTACATTATTATTATACTGTTCTTTCTAAAAGGGGCTTTATATATGGTGAAGCAACAATCTGCAGTTGTTATTGAGCGTTTAGGTAAGTTCCATAAAGTATCCAGGCCAGGTCTACAGTTTAAAATTCCGTTAATTGATAGTATTGCAGGTAATATTAATTTAAGAGTAAGAGAATTACCTGTCGAGGTTGAAACTAAAACAAAGGATGATGTATTCGTTAAGATTATCGTCTCTGTTCAGTTTTTTGTTGTTGATTCTGTTGAAGGTATAGAAAATTCTTTTTATAAATTAAACAATCCTGAACGTCAAATTCAATCTTATGTATTTGATTCTATTCGTTCTGAAGTGCCAAAAATGGAATTGGATTCAGTATTTGCAGAAAAGGATAAAATTGCAATAGCAGTTAAAAATGAGCTTTCAGAAACTATGCAGCAATTTGGTTTTGACTTTATAAAGGCTTTAGTTACTGATATTGACCCTGATTCAAAAGTTAAGCATGCAATGAACGAAATTAATGCGGCTAAGCGGATGAAAGAAGCTGCTAAAGAGGAGGCTGCTGCGGCAAAAATTAGAGTGATTGCAGCTGCTGAAGCTGATGCAGAAAGTAAGCGTTTGGCAGGTGAAGGGATCGCCTTGCAGAGAATTGCTATTGCTAACGGATTAAAAGAGTCAGTTGCTGAGGTGAAGTTAGCTATGGAGGACCATGTTACAAGTCAGGATGTAATGAATATGCTATTTATGACTCAACATTATGAAACTGTTGCTAAGCTTTCTGAAAATAATACAAGTACTATATTTATGCCTTACTCACCTGATAATGTTGGTGACTTGCAGATGCAAATTCAAAGTAGTTTATTGGCAGTAGATGCAATGAAAAAGAAGAAATAAGAGGTTTTTCTAATATTTATGTTGTTTACTTTTTAACTTTTATAATATTTAGAGCCTTTTCTTTTCTAACTCCAGCAAAAAAACCAGTTATATATGTTTTATCTACGATTTTAAGTTTTAAATCGTACTTATCCCAGTTCCATTTTGTTGGAATTATTAGATAATCGTTTAGTAATTCAATATCGGCAATTGACCCTTTTGGATGTAGATTAATTGAAAATATTTCTGAGGCTTTATGTTTTAAAAAGATGCTGTAAGTTGGGTTTGTCCATGCCCAGTCGTCAAGTTGGGTTGTTGTAGCTTCAATTTCCTTTTCGCCACGCATTAAAACTGTAGGTATATAAAACTGTAGGTAAGTTCCATTATTTAAAATGACCTCTATTTCAATAGGCATTGGCATCTCTCCTTTATTAAGAAGTATTCTGCTCCCATTTTTAGTGGAAGAAAATTCGGAAATAGCGTAGTCGATGGTTTTGGTAGTATTTACGAAATAATCGAAATACCAATCTAGTTCAATCCCACTTTCTCTCTCAACAATTCTTTTAAAATTGCTTGCAGTAGGGTGTTTGAAGCTCCATTCTTTAAAGTATCGCAATAGTGATCTATCTACTATCTCCTGTCCTACAATATGGCTTAATTGATCAAGTATTACAGCTCCTTTAGAATACGAAGCTGTCCCGTAAGCCCAATTTGTGTTAAAGTGATCTGCATGAGTACACAGTGGCTCTTCGTATTTGCTTTTCGCTATTCTTTTATATCTCTTGTAAGAACTCTCATGGGCATTGGTCCAATCTTCAGGGAACAATTGTTGTTCTATCCTATTTGAAGCATATGTTGTAAACCCTTCGTCCATCCAAGAGAAGATACTTTCGTTTGTAGCTAACATTCCTTGGTACCAACTGTGCATAGCTTCGTGTACACAAACGCCAACCAAACTTTTTAGTTTTCTATTTCCTGTAATTAAGGTTGCCATAGGGTACTCCATCCCGCCGTCTCCACCTTGTATAATAGAGTAGTGAGGATAAGGATACTTACCAAAATTTTTATCTGCATAAGCAAAAGTTTTCATCATATAAGCACCTAAATTCTCCCATTCCTTGGTTTTTTCACCTTTTAAGTAGAAGAGATGAAAGTCAGGTCCATTCTCGTTTACTACTATGTCATGTGTATATTCTGGGTCTGCAGCCCAAACAAAATCATGAACGTTATCTGCTTTAAACTTCCATGTAAGTCTATTTACATTAGTGTCTAAAATAATATTGGAATACCCATGTCCTATCTCCTCTGCATTTTGTAAAACTCCAGTTGCTGCTATGGTATATTTTGAATCCATATTGATATTTACTTCAAAAGAACCCCAAATACCATAAAATTCACGACCAACATATGGGTTAGTATGCCAACCATCTGTATCGTATTCACACATTTTAGGATACCATTGCGACATAGAATAGTCAATACCTTCTTTATTCATTCTTCCAGAACGACGAATTTGTATAGGTACTTGAGCTTTAAATTCCATGTTAAAAATAGCTGTATCTCCAGGAAGAATTCCATTTTCTAAAAACACCTCTAAAATAGTTCCATCGTGTTCAAATTTTATAGCTACATTATTGTGCTTTAAAGAAATGATATGCTGTCTTCCCAACTCATGATCTTCTAGCTTAGAAATTCTATCCCCTACACGTCTATCTGGATCAAGTATTGTTCTAGAACGTATATCCATCATGCTTCCCGGTTGAAAAGCATTGAAGTATAAATGGTAAAAGACCTTGTTTAACGTGTCTGGAGAGTGGTTGATGAAAGTCAATTCTTGATCTCCATCAAAACGATGATTCTCAGAATCAAAATTTATATCCATTTGGTAATGAGCTTCTTGTTGCCAATAAGATTGACTGAACCCACTCAGGGAAAGAGATAAACAAAGAAGTATTGAAAAAAGACTTTTCATTGGAATACATTTTAATTAATTTGGAAGTAAATTTACGAACTATATTTTGCTTCTAGGTAAATGCCTGAACAAAGAAAAATATTGTGTATTTTTAAATCTATTCGCTTATTATTATTTAGGCTAGCTACTTTTTTTTCTTAATAGTAGTTTCAAATTTCATTTAATCGGAACCGAAGGTTATTTCTAATATTTAACCAAAATAAATTATAATCTGCTATGTGATAGTTTTTCATTTTATAAAAACATGCAAAGGGAATTTTAATTGGCTTGATCCAAACTACTCCTTTATCTGTATAGGATTCTATCGAATTTGGATAATATATTTTATGATTCTGAAAAAGAATACCTAAATGTTCTTCCTTTTTTGAAAGTAAATTATCAGTTTGCCAACTAATAGGATTTACACATGAAATGCTGTCAGATACTTCCCAGTCTTTTGGGAAATACCCTTCTGCTAATGTTCGCCAAGAAAGAAAGCAATTCAATTGATTAGGCGAGCTGCAAGGGGGTAAGTCTTTATGAAACTGTTTGATTGGCATGCCAGGAAGGTAACTAATCAGTAGTTGGTTTCTCATAGTGTCATTTTCAAGAATTATTTCTTTCAATAATCTTTCTGAATGATTAGTGCCTTGACTATGTCCAGCAATTATAAATTTATTTCCCTTATTAAAATTTTCCCAATAATAATTAAATGCATTTTTCACATCTAAATAGGCAACCTCAAAGGCTTGTAATCCATTTTTTAAATCGTAATAAGATTGAATATGCATCTGCCTATAATGTGGAGCATAAATTTTTGCAATGCCTAAATAAACACTTGCTTGATTTTTTATAGCTGCGCTGCCAACTTCCTTATTTAGTTTTTTGTTGTTTATATCTGCATTCCATGTATTACCTTTAAAATAAAGAGTAGGATGTACAAAAAATACATCTATTGTAGGTTCATAGTCGTATATAGAATCTATATAATTTTTTGGAAGAGTTGCGTAATGATTTTCTTTTTTAGGATGCTCTACCCAATATTTTAGATCAAAATAGTTTGGTGTTTCTCCTGATAAATTTATATCAAAACTATTCTCTGGAGTATCCTGCTTTTCAGCAATAATTCTGTAAGTTTTACAAGCAGTAACATTTATTAGAAAGAAGATAATAAGCAGATTTCTAATTAAGTATCTCATCTTTCTTACTTTTTATTTCCCATGACATTTCTTGAATTTCTTTCCGCTTCCACATGGGCAGGGAGCATTACGCTCTACTTTTTCTTCAGCTCTTATCGGTTGTGCTTTTGGCTTGGGTTTCCCTACTTGCTGAGGTGTATTTCCTGAATTTTCCGGTCGGCTTGTTTGATGATTTTCAGCCCTGTGCCTATCCTCTTGCACAGCTGATTGTGTAGGTAAGCCCGCCTTAATTAAGAAAGAAACAATATCTTTATTTACTTTGTTAATTAATGCTTTAAACAAGTTGAAAGATTCAAATTTGTAAATTAAAAGTGGGTCTTTCTGCTCATAACTTGCAGTTTGTACAGCTTGTTTCAGATCATCCATTTCGCGTAAATGCTCTTTCCAAATATCGTCAATAATTGCAAGTGTTACACTTTTTTCAATAGCTTCTGCAATGTTTCCTCCTTCTGAATCGTGTGCTTCTTTCAGGTTAGTTACTACTTGTAAAGTTTTTAATCCATCAGTAAATGGAATAACAATATTTTCATAGGTTGCTGATTGATTATCGTACACATCCTTAATCACAGGGAAGGCCTGGCTTGCTATAGCTGATGATTTTGCTTGGTAGCTTTTATAGCAGTTTTCATATACTTTCTCTGTTAAAACTTCTACAGAGTTATCCTTAAACTCTTCTTCACTTACAGGCGATTCTGTAGCTAACAAACGAATCAATTCAAGTTTAAAGTTTTCATATTCTTTATTTGCTTGTAACTCCTCCACTATATTTTCGCAAGTGTCATAAATCATATTTGAGACATCTAGTGACAAACGATCACCATGTAAGGCATGTTTTCTCTTTTTGTAAATCACCTCCCTTTGTTGGTTCATTACATCGTCATATTCTAGTAAACGTTTTCTAACTCCAAAATTATTTTCTTCTACTTTCTTTTGGGCACGCTCAATGGACTTACTTACCATAGAATGTTGAATAACTTCTCCTTCTTCAAGACCCATTCTATCCATTAGTTTAGCAATTCTTTCTGAACCAAATAGTCTCATTAATTTATCTTCAAGTGAAACATAAAATTGAGATGAACCAGGATCCCCTTGTCTTCCTGCGCGTCCTCTTAGTTGCCTATCTACTCTTCTTGAGTCATGTCTTTCAGTTCCAATTATCGCTAATCCTCCAGCTTTTTTTACTTCTGCTGTAAGCTTAATATCTGTCCCTCTTCCAGCCATATTGGTTGCGATAGTTACTCCTCCAGCTATACCTGCTTCAGCTACAATATCTGCTTCTCTTTGGTGCATTTTTGCATTTAGGACATTATGTTTGACACCTCTTTTTCTAAGGATAGTGCTTAGTAGTTCTGAAATTTCTACTGATGTTGTTCCAACTAATATAGGCCTTCCCAGATCAGTAAGTTTTACGATATCTTCAATTACAGCATTATATTTTTCTCGATTTGTTTTAAATACCAAATCATCTTTATCATCCCTTTGCAAAGGACGATTTGTTGGTATTGCAACTACATCTAGTTTATATATCTCCCAGAATTCTCCTGCTTCAGTTTCTGCTGTACCTGTCATTCCAGAAATCTTACTGTACATTCTGAAATAATTCTGTAAAGTGACAGTTGCATAGGTTTGAGTAGCTGCCTCAATCTTTACATTCTCCTTTGCCTCTATAGCCTGGTGTAATCCATCAGAATATCTTCTTCCATCCATGATTCGACCTGTCTGTTCATCAACAATTTTTACTTTGTTATCCATCACTACATATTCTATATCTTTTTCAAAAAGAGTATAGGCTTTTAGGAGTTGGTTAATTGTATGTATGCGTTCGCTTTTTACCCCAAATTCACGTAATAATATATCTTTCTCGCTTGCTTTGTTATTATCACTTTTTTCAGATTTTTCAATAATAGCAATTTCAGCGCCAACATCAGGCAGTATAAAGAAGTCCTTATCTTCAGTGGAACTTGTCATTAATTCCAACCCTTTTTCAGTCAACTCTATAGAGTTTGACTTCTCATCTATCACAAAATAAAGTTCTTCATCTACTAAATGCATTTCCTTATTTTGATCTTGCATGTAGTAGTTTTCTGTTTTCTGTAATTGGATTTTCACACCATCCTCACTTAAATATTTAATGAGAGCTTTGTTTCTTGGTAGCCCTCTAAAAACTCTTAGTAAATTAAAACCTCCATCTTTGTTATTCCCATCAGTTATTAGTTTTTTAGCATCAGCTAATATCGTAGTTACATATTTTCTTTGTGCAGCTACTAATTGATCAACTTTATGTTTAAACTCATTGTATTCGTGTTTATCTCCTTGCGGAGTTGGTCCTGATATAATTAAAGGAGTACGCGCATCATCAATTAATACCGAATCCACTTCATCAACTATAGAATAATGGAGTTTTCTTTGAACTAAATCCCCGGATCTTTTTGCCATATTATCTCTAAGGTAATCAAATCCAAACTCATTATTAGTACCGTAAGTTATGTCAGCTAAATATGCTTTTCTTCTTTCATCTGAATTGGGTTGATGATTGTCAATACAATCAATACTTAACCCATGAAATTGGAATAAGGGCCCCATCCATTGAGCATCTCTTTTAGCTAAGTAATTATTAACAGTAACTAAGTGAACTCCTAGTCCTGTTAAGGCATTTAGGTAAATCGGTAAGGTAGCGGATAGTGTTTTTCCTTCTCCAGTTTGCATCTCTGCTATCTTACCTTCATGTAATACCACTCCGCCAATTAACTGAACATCATAATGAATCATGTCCCAAATAATTTCTGTTCCAGCAGCATCCCATGAAGTTTTATATGATGCATTTTCAGCTGTGATATTTACAAAATCTTTTGTAGCAGCAAGTTCCTTATCGTTTTGAGTTGCGGTAACGGTTACTGTATCATTTTCAGCAAAACGCTTTGCAGTTTCTTTCACTACCGCAAAGGCTTGGGGTAATATAAGTTTTAGTACTTCTTCTATTTTTGTGATAATTAAAGCCTCAAGGGAGTCAATTTTTTTATACAAGCCTTCTTTTTCATCAGTTGGTGTTGTTGCAAGATTTGCTTCTTTCTTTAACTCTGCTATTTCTTGTTTTTCTTTACTGGTAAAATCATTGATTTGATTTTTAAAATCGCTAGTTTTTTTTCTTAAATCATCATTTGTTAAAGAGCTTAATTTACTAAATTCGAAATTAATCTTTTCGATAATAGGGGTAATCTCTTTTACGTCCTTATCATATTTGTTGCCAAATAATTTGCTAATAATATTTAATAATCCCGCCATATGTTCTAATTGTATAAGAAAACAAATGTACTTTTATTACAAGAGTATACAAAATATAAAAAGGCTGAAAATCAGCCTTTTTATCTAATACTCATCTTCATTGAAAAAAAAGTCATCCTTAGTAGGGTAATCTGGCCAAATGTCTTCAATAGTATCCCATTGCATACCCGCTTCTTCCTCTACTAATTCTTGCAGATTTTCAACTACTTCCATTGGAGCTCCTGAACGGATTGCAAAATCAATCAACTCATCCTTTGTTGCTGGCCAAGGCGCATCTTCTAATTTTGATGCTAGTTCTAAAGTCCAATACATTTTAAATTTGTTTTAATGTTTTGCAAAAATATATTTTTTATTGAATTGATTGTTAATTTATTAATCTTTTTGCCACTCAATTTCTGTGGCGTTATTTTCTTTCAGAATAGCGCGTGCTAACACAAATAAATAATCTGATAACCTATTGAGGTATTGAATGTGTAAAGGATCTATTTCTTGCTGCTGCCCAAGAGCAACTAAATTTCGTTCAGCACGCCTACATACCGTGCGGGCAATATGACATATTGAAGCAGAAGCATGTCCTGAAGGTAGAATAAAATTCTTTAACATAGGTAATGATTCTTCCATTGTATCAATTGCTTTTTCCATCATTTCAATATTTTCGGACTTTACGTTAGGCAATTGTATACTATCTTTTTTCCCGTCAAAGGAAATAATAGATCCTAAATTAAAAAGCTGATTTTGAATGTTAAAAAGGATATTCTTATGAAAGGTTCCGATTTCTTGGTCATATATATTTCCAATAAATGCATTTAACTCGTCAATAGTTCCGTAACACTCTAGCTTAATATGGTTTTTATCAACCATACTTCCTCCTAATAATTGAGTTTTCCCTTTATCTCCTTTTTTAGTATAAATTTTCATAATATTTTAAAAACGAATCGTAAAATTTTCTTTACTTAATTCTGATTTAACAAACACAATTCCCACAAAAAACAAATCAATTGTTAATGTAGTGCTTGGGTGTGCTTTAATGTAGTTCCATGCATTTTGCATGCCATCAGACCAATGGATATCATCAAAAACAAAAATAGTATCATTATTGGCATATTCTAAGCACTTTTTAAAATAAGCTATTGTTGGTTTTTCTTTATGATTACCATCAATAAAAGCTAAATCAATAGTTTTGATTTCTTTTAGCTTTTCAGTTAGTGTTAAATTGAAATCCCCTAAAGTAATTGAGGTGTTTTTAATTCTTTGTTTATCAAAATTTTCTTGAGCTATTGCTCCTGTTTCATGGCATCCTTCAAAAGTAAATACTTGTGCATTAGCATCTGCTTTTGCTAAGTAAGACGTACTTATTCCTAATGAAGTCCCTAGCTCAAGGATATTTTTTGGTTTGTAAAATTGAATAATTCGGTAGAGTAATTTCCCGAATTTTGCGTTTTTGGCTGAATTCTTAGCAACATCTTTTACTTTTCTTGTTTTAGAATTATTAATTGTGCTTCCAGCTCCAAAATCAGTAATATTAATTGTTCTTTCTTGCTTACATAACTCTTTTCTTAGTGTTTCAATTTTTTCGCAAGAGTTATCACTCGTTCTTTTGTTAATTACTTCTGTAATTAGCTCGTAAAGGAAGGGTGCTTGTGCGTCATGTTTGCTTTTAGCTCTGAAAAGATACTTTATATATCTGAAAATTAATTGCAATGCTTTCATGGGCTCAAAAGTACATTTTATTGTGCACAATTCACACAAAATTTACTGTGTGGTCGAATCATTAATCTTCCCAAAGGAATATTTTTTTTGCATTTTATACAATAGCCAAAATCGGTATCAGTAATTTTGGTTTCCATGACTTTTAGTTGAAGCATTTTATTTTTTGCTTGCCTAAGAGCTGCTTCAACAACACTTTTGTTATTTATCGCATCCATTCTTGAAATTCTGCCAATTGCGTTTTCAGGAGCAATGGGTTTGCAAAGTTCAGTATACTCAGCTATCTTGTTCTGAGTAATTCCTATTTCATTCAGGAGCTTTTGTTGTATTGCTTTTAGTTGTGCTTTATCCATCTTAACAAAAGTATGGTTTTTTGTGTACTTTTGTCTTATGATAATTGTTACAGGTGCAGCAGGATTTATTGGTTCATGTTTGGTGAGTAAACTAAATGATTTAGGGCAAACTAATTTGGTGTTAGTTGACGATTTTTCAAATGAAGAAAAAAATAAAAATTTAGAAGGAAAGCAATTTTCTTCTCAAGTGGAAAGAAATGTTTTTGTAAATTGGTTAAAAGAAAATGCTGGATTTGTTTCAGAAGTTTATCATATTGGTGCGCGTACAGATACAACTGAATTTGATGTTGAGGTATTTGATGAATTGAATCTTAATTATTCGAAAGACTTATGGAAAATTTGTACGGAATATAAAATAAATTTTGTGTATGCTTCATCAGCCGCAACTTACGGAATGGGGGAGTTTGGTTTTGTTGATACTCATGAATTAGTTGAAAAACTGATTCCCTTGAACCCTTATGGAGATTCAAAAAATGATTTTGATAAATGGATTTTAAAACAAGAAAAGCAACCACCATTTTGGGCAGGTTTTAAATTCTTTAATGTTTATGGCCCTAATGAGTTTCATAAAAGCAGAATGGCATCAGTTATTTTTCATGCTATAAAACAAATTAATGAAACAGGTGGAATGAAATTATTCCGATCACATAATCCTGAATATAAAGATGGGGAACAGTTACGTGATTTTGTATATGTTAAAGATGTTGTTGAAGTACTTACCTTTATGATGCAAGAGAAGAAGGAAAATGGTCTGTATAATTTAGGAAGTGGAAAAGCGAGTTCGTTTAATGCTTTGGTTAATGCTACCTTCAAAGCTTTAGGCAAAGACAGTGTAATTTCTTATATTGATACTCCTGATGATATTAGGGGTAAGTACCAATATTTTACACAGGCAAATATGAAAAAATTAATATTGGCTGGTTATAGCAAATCGTTTACTGATTTGGAATCAGGAGTGAAGGATTATGTTCAGAATTATTTGATAGATAAAAACTATTACTAAAGCTCCTCCCTTAATCGTACTAAAAAACCTCTAATATCTTTTAGATGATTAACGATCTCAATATTATCAATCGTATCTTCTTTATTTTCTTTTAATTTTTGTTTAGCTCCTTCCAAAGTAAATCCTCTTTCTTTTACTAAGTGGTAGATGATGGTAAGGTTGTCAACGTCTTTTTTGGTAAACATGCGGTTGCCTTTGTTGTTCTTTTTAGGCTTTAGAATCTCAAACTCCTTTTCCCAAAAACGAATTAGGGAGACATTTACTGCAAACATATGGGCTACTTCACCAATTTTATAGAATAACTTTTCTGTGGGTTTTTCTTTGTAAGGCATCAGTCGAATGATTGATTGTTCTGAGATGAAATCTCTAACATTTTTTCGTATTCCTCAGGGTTAAGGTCATTAAAGTAAAAGTTAACAGGATTTATTTTTCTTCCATCTTTATGTACTTCATAGTGTAGGTGTGGAGCCACTGAGGTACCTGTGCTTCCAACATATCCTATTACTTCTCCTCTTTTAACTTTTTGTCCTTTTTTTACAGCATATTTTTTCATGTGTGCATACAAAGTTTTGTATCCATAGCCATGATCAATTACTACATGATTTCCATAACCTCTTCTGCTTCTCCTTACTTTTGAAATCTTCCCATCACCGGTAGCATAAATTGGTGTGCCTGTTTTTGCTGAAAAATCCATTCCTGAATGCATTTTTCTTGTTTTGTAGATTGGATGAATACGATATCCATATCCACTAGCCATACGGCTTAGGTTTTTGTTGGATACAGGTTGGATTGCTGGCAATGCAGCTAGCATATCTGTTTTATTTTTTGCTAATTCAATAATATCATCAAAGGATTTTGATTGAATGTATAGCTGTTTTGAAATCTGATCTACCTTTTCGCTTGTATTAGTGATAAGGTCAGAATTATTAAATCCTTTTAGGTTTTCATATCGGTTTACTCCACCATAACCTGCCTTTCTAATTGATTTTGGAATTGGATCGGCTTCAAATATTACTCTATAAATATTATCATCACGATTCTGGACATCATCTAGTACCAATTCCACTTGCCTTAGTTTGTCATCTACTATTTCGTACTGAGAGGTCAGTGCATCAATCTCTCTGTTCAATCTTTTTTCTTTTGGACTATCAAAAAATTGGAAGAAGATGATAATCATTAATAGTCCAGTAAAAGCACTCCCAATAAGGAAATAAAATAAATGTTTTAATTTATTTAAACCACTAATTTCAATTCGTTTGTAACTTAGTGTTTTAGTATCGTAATAATATTTTACTTTAGCCATGTTAAAATAATTGCAGCAAATTTACGGATTTAACATTAGATAATATGTGAAATGCTGTTGATTTCTAACAACTTATTGTGAATTGTAAGAATAAAGATTAAAAATGAAAGCCAACACACTCAGAAAGTTATA